>NZ_JBSFQJ010000008.1:0-276908 GCF_053588655.1 Gordonia sp. NPDC003424 | reverse complement strand
ATCTCGTTCACCGTTGATCTCGATGCGCTCGCTCGCAAGCTCGCGGGCTTACTCGATCAGCGAAAAGGGCTGCGACTCTTCCCAGCCCACGCTGGACGCTTGCGGTGGCCCAGGTTACTTGCTCGATCAGCGAAAAGGGCTGCGACTCTTCCCAGCCCACGCTTGACGCCTGCGGCGGCCCAGGTTACTTACTGGACCAGCGGGGGACGCGACTCACGCTGGCCGCTCTGAAGCGGGCGAAACTATAACTCGAGCAGCGGGGGACGCGACTGACGCTGGCCGCTCTGAAGCGGGCGAAACTATGACTCGAGCAGCGAGGGTAGCGACTCCTACCGCTGGTCGGGCGCTCCCTTCGCTGATCGAGTAAGCGAGGAGCGCCAGCGACGAGCGCATCGAGATCACACATCCAACACATGCGGCAGCCCGGCCTGATAGCGGCGCCGGTCGTCGTCCTTGAACGGATCGAACAAGGGCAGTTCTGCAAGCGGATGCAGGACAGCGGGTTTCGCGGGGCTGTCGGCGGCGGCGAGGATCGCGTTGGTGACGCGGCGCCCGGATTCGTTGGCGCCCTCCATGGTTGCCAGGTCGATGTTGCTGCGCACATGATCGCCGCCGATGAAGAAGTTCGGGATGTGAGTGTGGGCGGTCGGCCGATTCGCGTACGAGCCCGCCGTGTTGACCATCAGTGGCGTGGCGTTGGCGATGGTCGGCGACCATGTGACGCCCGGGTCCAGCGACCAGGTGACGATGTCCTCCTGACGGAGGAGGCGCTGTCCTCCGGAGTTCATCGCCCGGCTCATCTGCGCCCAGACCTCCCGCGCGATCTCCGGTTTGCTGCATTGCTTGGCGGTCTTGCCGTAGAGGATCCCCGGTGTGTCCCAATCGGACACGTCGATCGAAAGGCAGTCGTGCACTCGGCCGTCGCCGTAGGTCGCGGCGAAGTCGCCACCCCAGGGCTTGGCCTGGAACAGACCGGTCAGCGCCCACGGCGTACCCAGCGCGGCGATGTGACCCGGCGGCAGGTCGGAGCGTCGGGACAGGAAGTACTGGATGCCGACCATCCAATCATCCTGCAGCCGATAGATTCCCGCGAGCGTCGGGTCGGCGGCGAGGAGTGGGGGGAGAAGGGGACGGAGACGATCCAGCGGTATGGCGGCCACATACCAGTCGGCGGTCACCGAGCGGCCGGAGGTCATGCGGGCGGACGAGATCCGGCCGCCGGACAGCCCGAAGCGGGCGACCCCGTCGCCCATCGCGAACCGCACGCCACGACTCCGCAGATACGCCACCCACGGGGTGATCCAGGCATGATTGGTGGGTGCGTTGAGGATTCGGTCGACACCACCGGTGATCAGCGACGCGTCGTACTGTCCGAGCAACCCGGTCGCGGAGGTGGCCAGCGCCAGGCCGATCTGCCCGATCGTGCGTGCCGACGCGGTGTGCGACTTGGCCGCCACCAGGGCGCGGGTCAGCGCACCGACCAGATAGCGTTGGTAACCAGCCGATTTGCCCTTCGCCTTGACGAATTGCACCCACGACTGGTGCTCCCACTCACCCAGGCGGCGTTCCGGACAACTGGTCGCGATGATGAGTTCGCGGGCGACGAAATACGCAAGCTCCGCCGGCGGGATGTCGAGGATGAAACGCAGTCCCGTCGTCATCGCATTGCGGACATTGTCCAAAGTAGCAAGGGCGCCGGCATGTTCGATCATTCCCAGCGCGGACGCGGGCGCCGCCACCGGCGCATAGCCGCGCTGATCGAACGCGATCGCCGCGGTCTCCACATTGATCAGATGGCGGTCCTTGACATTGCCCCCGCCCGGCAACGGGATTCGCTCCATCGTCTCCGGAACATGTTGATAGCAACCGGGAAAGAAGCGGAAGCCGTGCTCGCCCGGCAGCGGTAGGCGGCCGCCGCGCGCAGTGCCGGGCACGTCGAGACTGCGTGCCTTGCCGCCGAGAAACGCCGGCTCGTGGACCGTCACCCGGAATCCGCGTTCGACGAGTTCGTGGGCGGCCGCCAGACCGGCCATGCCGCCACCGAAGATCGCAACCTGACGGCCACGACCTGCTGGGGTTGGTGGGACGGCGCGGGCCGACGGCACACTCACCTCGGGAAGTGCGACCGCGGTGCCGGCCAGCACGGCGGCGGCAGCAGCGCCCTTGAGGACGGATCGGCGCGAAAGTGCATCCTGCTGATTGCCCATGTCGGTCGACCACCCTCCGTAGACGCGTCAACATCGACTGCAATGAGGTCTACCAGGACAAGCGACCCAGATGGGACTGTTTCGGAAAATCGTCTCAAATCAATGGGGTCGACCCGGTGCGACGAACGGCGCGATCAGGTCCGGCGATACGGAACGCATGAGGTCGGTGCCGACCGACGGGTCGATGTCGACGGCGGCGTAGGCTTGCGATCCGGCCGCCGTGGCGAGCACGACCGTTTCGACCTGCCCGCGCCGCTGGAACCACGACGCCCTGGTCGCCCAGCCGACGACACCGGTGCGGTCCACCACATAGCGGTGGCGCGCGACGTGAGGTGGGGCGATCACCACCGAGCGGTCGCTGAGAGCCCAACCGAGATTGCGATATCGGACGACACCGAGCGTGGCCGACACGATCACCGCGGCCGCGGCGAGCAGCAGGAACGGCCAGGTCAGGGGACCGACAACCCCAACGACGACGAGGGCCGCTATTCCGAGGCCCGCCCACAGCGCACGGGTGAGTCGTCGTCGCAGCGCCCGTCGCCCGTGCTGGTGCAGCGGTGCGACCAACTCGTCGCCGTCGTGCGCGACGAGTTGCCCAACCCGGACGGCCTCGGTCCGCGGGGCGGGCGGCAACAGCAGTGGGTGCTTCGACGTCCCGGTGGCGATCGCATGCAGTCGGGCGCCACCCACCGGCCGCATCAACACGGGTTCGTGCAGGTGCACCCCGCGGATCCGGTGTTCGTCGAGGCTCGTGACGCTGGTGGTGAGCAGACCCCGGCTGACATGGAGGGTGTCGTCGTCGTGGTTGCGGGTCAGCGTGAAGTTCCAGAATCCGAGCAGATAGCCGGCCAGCGACAGCAGTCCGCCGACGACGACCGCGGTCGCGGCAAGTATCACCAGCAGCAGCGGTGAGTCGCCGAGGCGTTGGGCGTAGTGCTCGGCGGCGGTGGCACCGGTCTTGAACAGGCCTGCCTCGTTGGCGAACTGCACCATCAAGCCGACGGCTGCCGCCGCGGTGGCCAGCCCGGTCAGCGAGAACGGCGCGAAGCGCAACCACGAGAGCTGCAGTCGCGAAAGCACTTCGGGTGGTCTGGCCGGAGCCACCGGTCCCGAGTCCGGCGCCGCCGGTGTGGTGGCTGCGCCGGCAGAAGTCGTCATCAGATAGCGCCGCAGCGCCTCGGCGTCGGCCGTCGGGATCGCATTGAGCTCGACCTTGGTGGAGTCCTTTGCACCGCCGGTACCGATCCGCACCTTCTGCAGTCCGAGGACCCGGTGCGGCAGGGAAGCGGTCAGGTCGACGCTGCGGATGCGGTCACGGCGGACGGTCGCGACCTTGCGCGTGAACAGTCCGCTACGGACGCGGACGTGGTCGGTGGTCACCTGGTAGCGGGTCACCAGCCACGGCACGATCGTCACCAGGGGTATCGCGATCAGGGTGATGATGACGGTCAGGTCAGGCGCCCCGCGGCCGGCGAAGAGGATGGCCAGGATCAGCGGAATGAGCTGGGGTAGCTGCTGGATCGGGTGGACCGCGATCATCCACGGCGACAGTCGATGCCACTCGTCGGCATCATCGACACGAGGCTGCTCAGGTGGCGTCATCGGTGTACGCCTGGGTGCGGATCGTCAGGTCGGCGGCGGCACGCCGGGCGACCTCGGCGTCGAGCCCGACCACGCGGATCGTGCCGGCCGACGAGGCGGTGGTCACGGTGAGAGTCGCCAGATCGAGCAATTGCTCGATCGGCCCGGCGGCGGTGTCGACGACCTGGATGCGGGCGATCGGGATGATCACCCGACTCCGCACGAACCAGCCGGATTGCGTGTAGACCGCGTCGGGACTGACCTCCCACCGATGAAACCGGTAGCGCCACAACGGCACGACGACCACGAAGAACGCCGTCGCCGCCAGCGAGACGACCGCGGCGGCCACCGCGAGCCAGCGCACCGGTCCGACCATGACCGCGACGACGACACACGCCACGAACAGCGGTACGCCGAGGATCAGCGGGAGCACACGCCACAGCGTGATCGCCCGCCGGTCCACCTGATACGCGGGTTCGCGCAGAACCGGGGAACTCACCGCACCACCTCCCGATGTCCGGCGTCGAGTCGGCGCGTCCAGCCGCGGTCGTCGAGGTGTTCGAGCAACGGGATGACCACGCGCCGAGTGGTGTTCAGCGCCTGCCGCGCGGCACTTGTGGTGAAGGGCTGCTCGAGTCCCGCCAGGATGCGCATCGCGAGTGCCGGTGCGGTCGGCAGCAGGACGACGCCGTCGCGCAGGCGGAGTAGTCGCCGCTGACGTTCGGCCGCCGCCAACTCCTTGGTGCCCAGTCCGAGCGCACCCAGATCATCGGATTCCGGTGCGCGAAAGGGATGTTCGGTGAGCTGCCGCTCCAGCGCGGCCACCGCGTCCTCGGCCGCACCGAGACCCGCGCGGTGACCCGGCAGCGCCAGATAGCCATCCGTCGCGACGACATCGGCCGCCGCGACGATCCCGGGCACCAACGTCGGATCGGGCAACGACAGGAGGTCGGCGACCGCCCCCACCGACAGGCCCGCCGCCAACGGATCCCGCGCATGAGCCGCCGCCACCGCATCGCGGAGCTGTGTTGTCCATGCGGTGCAGGTGTTTTCGTCGATCCACCAGTCGCCGGTGATGACCACACCGGCCGGTGACGCCGAGGCGTCCTCGACGAGCCCGAGTCGCCGCAGGTGATCGACGGTCACCGCGCCACGCCGCGCGACCTCTGTGGCGACGTCACGGTCCTCGCGGGCATCGAGCAGTGCCGACCGGCGTGCCGCATCCCCACGCCGACGCAACACGGGCGGCTCGGCGTCGACGATCTGCCCGCCCCCGACGATGCGTCGCCCCGGATCGCGCAGCACCACACGGTCGTCGAGGGTGATCGGTACCGCCCGTTCGAGGGTGAGTCGCGCGTGGTCGGCGTCGAACGGCCGGAGGCGTGCCGGTATGGCTGCGGTCCCCAGATGGACGGTGAGGTGTTCGGGCGCATCGTCGAATGATCCTCCGGTGGTCCGACGGACGTCGATTACCTCGGACGTGTGCCACGCGCCCGGAGTCACCAGGGCGTCCCCGCGGACCACGTCATCGGTCGACACCCCCCGCGCATTCACCGCAGCGCGGCTCACCGGTCCCACGGTGGGGTGCGACACGTTTTCGCTCTGCACGCCGCGAACCGTGATCGTACCTGCCCGGTGAGCACCGTGGAGCGCGAGCGTGTCGCCAACCGAAATGGTTCCGGCGCTGAGGGTTCCGGTGACCACGGTGCCGGCGCCGGTGATGCTGAACGACCGGTCCACCCAGAGACGCACCCGTCCGGTCTCGCTAGGCGCCGGCGCGGCTGCGAGCACGTCGTCGAGACCGGTGCGCAACTCGTCGATGCCCTGTCCGGTCACCGCCGACGTCACGACGGCCGGCGTATCGGCCAGTCCGGTGTCCGCGAGTTCGGTTCGGACCGCGGCGATGACCTCAGCGATCCGTTCGGGGCCGGCCCGGTCGGCACGACTGATCACCACGATCCCGCGGTCGATGCCCAACGCGGCCAGCGCATCCCGGTGATCCGCGGACTGCGCTCGCCACCCTTCGTCGGCGGCGACGACGAACAGCACGATCGGCGCCGGCCCGAGTCCGGCGAGCATGTTCGCGATGAACCGCTCATGCCCCGGCACGTCGACGAACGCGACATCCGCACCGGAAGGCAGTGTGGTCCAGGCGAATCCGAGATCGATGGTCAGGCCACGGCGGCGCTCCTCGGCCCAGCGGTCGGGTTCGATGCCGGTCAACGCGCGCACGAGTGTGCTCTTGCCGTGGTCGACGTGCCCTGCGGTCGCGACGACGTATCGCACGGTTATGTCCGGCTCGCGGCGAGTGCGTGCCGGACGGCCTCGAGGACCCGGTCGTCGTCGGACGGTGGGACGCACCGGAGGTCGAGCAGGCATGCGCCGTCATGCACGCGGGTGAGGATCGGTGGATCGCCGTGCCGCAGTGGCCGGTCGAGTGTTTCGGGGAGGCGAATGGCCCAACCGTGCAACGGAACTCCCGGTGCGCCACCTCCGCCGACGCGGCCGTCGTGCTCGACGACGGGGAAACCCAGTGCGGCGCCGATGGCCTCGGCGCGCGTACGCAGCGTGGCGGGATCGGCATGCAGATATTGCTGCACCGGCGGGGGTGGGCCGTCGACGGTGGCCTCCATGGCCGCGAGTGCGAGCTTGTCGGCGCGGACTGCCCGCGCCAGTGGGTGTTTCGCGATCCGGCCGACCAGCGTGGCGTCACCGAAGAGCAGGCCCGCCTGCGGCCCGCCGAGGAGTTTGTCGCCACTGGCGACCACCAGGTCGGCGCCCGCGGTCAAGGTGGTGGTCGCGTCGGGTTCGTCCGGCAGCAGTGAATCCGGTTGCAGCAGACCGCTGCCGATGTCGGCGACGACGGGCACGCCGTGCCTGGCGCCGAGCACGGCGAGTTCCGACAGCTCAACCGAAGTGGTGAAGCCCTGGATGCGGTAATTGCTCGGATGCACCTTGAGGATGCAGCCGACGTCGTCGGTGGCGAGGGCGTCGGCGTAGTCGCGCAGATGGGTGCGGTTGGTGGTGCCGATCTCGTGCAGGCGGGCGCCGGTGGAGGCGATCAGGTCGGTGAGGCGGAAACCCGCACCGATTTCGATCATCTCGCCGCGGCTGATCACCACCGCGCGGCCGGCGGCGAGGGCGGTGCTGACCAGCACCAGCGCCGCGGCACCGTTGTTGACCATCAGTGCGTCCCCGGCGGCGGGACACGCCCGCAGGAGTGCGGCACGCGTGGCCGCACCGCGTCGAGATCGGGTGCCGGTGTCGAGATCGAGTTCGACGTCCACATAGGAACTCGCGGCCACCATCGCATCGATCGCCGTCGCGGACAGCGGCGCCCGTCCCAGGTTGGTGTGGACGACGACCCCGGTGGCGTTGACCACGGGCCGAGCGGTGAAACTGCGGTGTGCCGAGAGGGTGTCGATCACTGCCTGCTCGACTTGCTCGGGGTCGAGCGCACCGCAGCGGGCGGCCTCCTGGGTCGTGCGGATCGCCTCGCGAACAATACTGTCGCCCAACCGGGTTCGCGCATCAGCTATCTCGGATACGGCGAGCAGGGCATCGGTGCGCGGAATCCGTCGTCGCGGATCGGCTCGGGTCACCACACCTCCTGGGTCGGTTCTCAACCGGGCAGATCGTGCCGCGGAGGCGGACGGGAATCGAACCCGCCAGGCCGAGATACTCGACCTCCTCGGTTTTGAAGACCGGGGAGCCCACCAGGACCCAGACGCCTCCCTGCAGCCGATCTGCACCCCCAACCTAGCGGATGAGGGTGCCACCGCCGGTCGGGCATCGCGTTTCGGTGGCCGCTGACACCGAACACACCTGTGAGGGGGTGACGAGTGCACAGTGCACGCAAGGTGTCGTCTCAGGTTTGGTCCATGCCGAGGATACGATCCTTTCCCTCCCCGGTCGTGTCCTCGAGTGCCATCAGGCGGCCGGTGAGCACCAACATCAGGGATAGTGCCGGCCCACGCACCTCCGGTCCGTCGCCGTACTGCCAATCGAGATCTGTGGCTTCCCAGCGCAGGTCGTCGTCGATGGCGCGGAAGTAGCCACCGGCCTTGGGGCTGACGAGGAAGTCCAGCACGGCTCGCTGGCGATCGTCGGTGGGCCGATGGTCGATGCCCAGCGGACGGCGGATGTCCAGACCGTGCACGACGATGTCGGTCAGTGGCGTCGGCGGACCGAATCCTGGTGGGGTGAATCTGCTGGTTGCGCGTTCGTCGAGGATCGCGGGCAGGCTATCCCCGTAGACCGACACGACGTGGCGCGTCATGGCGATGTTGGCCCGGTCGAAGCTACCGCGGGCGCGGAGCATCGCCAGGCCGAATCGCCACTTGGGTATCACCAGGGGCAGCGTCACGTGGGCGGCGACGTCGCGGACAGTCCATCCCGCACACAGCGATGGCGTCTGCCATTGCTCTGGCGTCAGGGTGGCCAATAATGCGGCCAGTGCCCGTCGTTCGTCGGCGACGGCCTCGAAGATCGCGTTGTCGTCTGTCAGCATGGGCCCTCCCGGGTGCAGTGGTGCCTGTCGCGATTGTGCCTCAGGTCCTCAGTGTGCGTTCCGCCGAACGCGTTCCGACTACGCTCGGCACCGTGACCCGCACACCCGCGATTCCTGTCCGACTCACCGGCTACGCACACGGCGGTGGTTGCGCCTGCAAGATCCCGCCCGGCGAACTCGAGGCCGCGGTCGCCGGGCTGACCGGTCAGGCGAGTGACGACATCATCGTCGGCCTCGACGACGGCGACGATGCCGCGGCGGTCCGCATCCGTGACGACCTCGCCGTGCTGTCCACCGCCGACTTCTTCACCCCGGTCGTCGACGACGCCTATGACTGGGGCCGGATCGCCGCGGCGAACGCGCTGTCCGACATCTATGCGATGGGCGGACGCCCCGTGGTCGCGATCAACCTGGTCGGCTGGCCCCGCGACGTGCTGCCGATGGAGTTGATGACCGAGGTGTTGCGCGGCGGGCTGGCCGTCGGCGACGCGGCGGGGTGCCCGGTGATCGGCGGCCACAGCATCGACGATCCAGAACCCAAGTACGGCATGGCCGTCACCGGTGTCGCCGACCCGGACCGGCTCATCCGTAACGACGCCGCCGAACCCGGCCTGCCCATCACCCTGACCAAACCTATTGGCGTCGGCCTGCTCAACAACCGGCACAAGCAGACCGGTGAGGTGTTCGACGAAGCCATCGCCCTGATGACCGCGCTCAACCGCGACGCGTCGGTGGCGGCCGTCGAGGCGGGAGTCCGCGCCGGCACCGACGTGACCGGTTTCGGCTTGCTCGGTCACCTGTTCAAGCTGTGCCGCGCGT
Source organism: Gordonia sp. NPDC003424 (assembly GCF_053588655.1). Lineage (NCBI taxonomy): Bacteria > Bacillati > Actinomycetota > Actinomycetes > Mycobacteriales > Gordoniaceae > Gordonia > Gordonia sp. NPDC003424. Next base: position 267,791 of record NZ_JBSFQJ010000008.1, on the reverse strand, counting down.
CCGGGGTGGGCGCGGTGATCGACCGCAACGCCGTGCCCGCCGTCGAGGGCGCCCGCGAGGCTCTGCGCGACGGCTACGTCTCCGGCGGCACCCGCCGCAATCTGGACTGGGTGCGCAACTCGCTCGACGTCGGCGCCGGGGTCACCGAGGACGATCTGCTGTTCCTCGCCGACGCGCAGACATCAGGTGGACTGCTGCTGATCGGTGAGGTCCCCGGCTATCCGATCATCGGCGAAACCGTTCCCGGCAGCGGTATCGCCATCCGCTGACCTCGTCCCCGCGACCGTACTCCTCCGCTGGTCGAGTGGGGGAGGAGCTTGCGGGGCTCCCTTCCGCTGGTCGAGTAAGTGACCGAGCGCTAGCGAGGGAGCGCATCGAGACCGCCTGTCACGCCTCAGTTTTCGATCGAACCGATCCCAGACCGAGCCGCATCAATGACGCCGCCGATTGCTTTCCGGCGCACCAGCGCGCCACACTTTGATGCTCGTGCTGGGGACTGGTCTAGTACGGGATCAGGCCCCCAGAACGGTCGAGGCTCTGAAACTCCCGGTGCACGTTCGTCTTGTTCGAATTAACGTGAGGTATGAGCTTGTCCATGAGTCACACACTGATGCCTTCGGAAGTCGATTCGGCAGTCTCGATCTATGAGCTTCGCGCGATCGTTGCAGCTCATCGCACCATCGGTTCCGATGGGAATGGACAGTCCGCGACCCTTCCGGACAGTGTTCGCACTCTGCTGGCCACCGTCCTCGATGCACTCGCAGAGGGGCGTGCGGTGACACTATCGCCGCGTCGGACGACCATCACTACGCAAGAGGTGCCGAAATCCTGGATGTGAGCAGGCCGACCGTCGTCCGCCTTGTTGATGTCGGCGAGATCGCGTGTTCAGTTCCGGGTAGGCACCGGTGACTACAGCTGAGCGACGTCCTGGAGTATCAGGAACCAGTGCGCTCCCAACGGCGTCGGGTCCTCGACGAGATGGCGTGTGAGGCTACACCTGAGAATCCCGGGGCGGGTAACTGAGCTGTACAGGCCGGTCTGGACCGGGTCGATCCTGGATGAAGTTGAGCGGAATCTAAGTGGTGAGCGGTTCGGCAGGACTCCCGAACAAGCGTCGCGTCGAGTAGCCCAGACGAGGCGCGCATCCCCTGCAGCCGAACAGGCGAGTCTCGGCTACGCCGAACTCATTTCGGGCATGACCAAACGATGAGAAGACCGCCATCTCCTGGCGGCCGCCGTAGCTTGGCACTCGGACGTAATCGTGAAGGCAGATCTGAAGATGAGCCAGAGTAGATTACGGGTCGCACCTCATGAATGCTGCTCATCCGCTCTGTGTCACATGTGTCCAGGAACTGTCCCACAACTGTCCTACAACTGGCGCACAATCGCGCGCCGCCGAGCAGGAGCCCTACTCGGTGAATACAAGGTAGCCACCGTCCAGGTGTACTTCGAGGCCCGTGTCGTCAGGAGTCGCGATCTGTTGCTACACAATCGATCCCCGCCGTCGGGTTTCCGACGGCAACTCGCCGTAGCGGGCCCGATACGCAGCGGCGAAGCGCGACAGGTGGGTGAATCCCCAGCGGTAGGCGACGTCGGTGACCGAACTCGACGACGCCGGATCGCCCTCGAGCAGATCCTCGTGCGCGCATGCCAGACGCAGGTTCTGCAGATACTCGAGGGGAGACATGTTCAGCTCTTCGCGGAACGCGCGCTGCAGCGAGCGTGCGCTCATTCCCGCCTGTGTTGCGAGATCCGCCATCGAGATGGGCTCGGCGATGTTGGCCTCACAGTAGTCCATGACCGCCTGCAGGGCGCGCCGCGGCGGCCGACCGCTCGCGCGGTCGTCGAGAAGGTCGGCGTAGTTGCTGGTCTGGGCGACGAGCAGTCCGGCGAGGAGATGGTCCTGCCAGGTCGACGCCGCCAGCGGGTGGGCCGCGATACCGTCGCCGGCGCCGATGTCGCGCAGGCCCAGCCGTAGGAAGTCGTACCACGACACGACGTTCGGGGCCGCGAGGTCGAGGCCGACGTCGAATGTCACGGCGCGACCCACCGGCCGTCCGAGAAACGCCTCCAGCCTGCGATCGAGACTCGACCGTTCGATCCGGACGTGGAGCTGGCCGTAGTCGTCGGACATGTGCATGCCGGCGCGCATCCCGGGGCTGAGCACCGCGCCATGAGCCCGATCGATGATGCGCCGATGGTCGTCGGCCGACGCTATGCCGCTCGACCCGCGGACCGCGAGGATGACGTCGTAGTAGTCGATCGGCTCGAGGATGTCCACGTCGACCGCGGCGCCTTGTGAGAGATAGACGATGCCGACATCGCCGACTCGCGCCGATCGGACATCGCCGGAGAACCGATCCGACCGACCCGTGGTGCGCATCGTGATCCGATGCGGCGTCAGTAGTTTCGACGCAGTCGCCCGGAATTCGTCGACTCCGGCGTCGGTGAGCCGACGGTGTTCGGGCAGCAGCGCGTCGTCCATGTCGTTCGACATGTGACCTCCTCGCCGCTTCCGGATCGAACGTGTGGCGCGATCCGGCTACTGGTGTCGTCTGGCGGATAGCCGCTCACACCGGCAGTTCCTAACTTCTGTTGTACAGGTCACACCGGGTGACGGGAACAGGAGAAATGCCATGCCGACAGATTTTGACGTCGCCGTCGTCGGGTACGGGCCGACCGGTCAGGTGCTCGCGTCGATGCTGGGGCAGGCCGGACATCGGGTCGTCGTGATCGAGCGGTGGCCCGACCTCTATGGGCTGCCGAGGCTGACACATATCGATGGCGAAACCGCGCGGATCATCCAGGCCGCCGGAGACGTCGACTTCGCGCTCCGCGATGCATCTCCCGCACGGGACTACGAGTGGCGCAACGGGTCGGGGGAACTCCTGGTCGCGCTCGACTGGTCGGGTATCTCGAGCGGGTTCGCCGCGCACTACACGATGTACCAGCCCGACATCGAACTCGCCATCGACACCCGCGTTCGCACGTACCCGAACGTCGAGATCAACCAGGGCGTCGGTGTTGTCGGATTGAGGCAGAACGACGACCACGTCGAACTGACCGTCCGTCCGTGGGTGCGAGATCGCGACGAGCAGTGGGCGGAGGGCACCAACGATCGGACCATCACCGCCTCCTACGTCGTCGGCGCCGACGGGGCGAACAGCTTCGTGCGGTCGGCGCTGGGGATCGGTTACACCGATCTCGGTGTCGACGATCGGTGGCTGAACATCGACACCGAATGCGTGCATGAGCTCGGTCCCGAGTTCCAGGTCACCAAGCAGTTCTGTGATCCTTTGCAGCCCAACATGTTCATGCCCATCGGCAACAGTCGACAGCGGTTCGAGGTCGCTGTTCGTGACACCGACGATCCGGCCGAGATGGAGACCGAGGAGTTCGCCTGGCACTGGCTGCGCGAGCGCCACGATCTGGGTCCGGAGGATGTGCGCATCCTGCGTCACGTCATCTACGCGTTCTCCGCACGCACCGCGGACACCTGGCGCGTCGGCCGGGTGCTGCTGGCGGGCGACGCCGCACACACCATGCCGCCGTACATGGGCCAGGGCGCATGCTCCGGGATGCGCGACGGCATCACGCTGGCCTGGAAGCTCGGGCTGGTGCTGTCGGGCAAGGCCGACGCCGGGCTACTGGACACCTACGAGATCGAACGACGCCCACATGTCGAGGTCATCCAGCATTGCGCCGTCGAGCTCGGTCGGGTGGCCAACCTGAAGGACCCGGTGGCGGCTGCGGCCCGCGACGCCGCCTTCCGGCGTGGCGAGGTGCCACCGCTGCCCGCTTTCCCGACCGTCACCGGCGGGATCATCGCCACCGCGGGCGACACCTGCACCCGCCTCGCCGGCACCCTGGGGCCACAGGGGCGCGTCACCCGAGGCTCCGACCACGGGCTGTTCGACGATCTGCATGCCTGGGGATTCACCCTGGTCGCCACCGCCGACCCATACGAGAAACTCGGCGACGACCAGCTGTCGTTCCTGTCGTCGATCGGCGTCACCGTGGTGACCACAGCGCCGGGCACCGACCGTTCGATCGACGACGCGGACGGCACCTACCGGCAGTTCTTCGCCGATCACGGGGTGCAGGCATACCTCGAACGACCGGACTTCCACTTGTTCGGGTCCTCGCAGCTCGACGAGATGCCCAGGCTCGTCGATGCATTCGCCCAAGCGCTCGGGGTCGGTCATCTCGTCCGCACCGGCGAACTGGAGGGAGCCCGCTGATGAGCGCACCGGCAATGTCTGCGGCGAGCACCGCGCACTGGCGTGCCATGTCCACCACCCGATTACTGGATTGCGGGATGGTCTACGCCGACGTCATGACCCTCGAACGAGAAGCCGCGGCCGGACGTGCCTGGGACGATGTGTGCGAGGCACTCGGCCAAGCGCACCTCGATGCCGCCGAAGGCGCTGTGGGACAGGGGCGCACCATCACCGCTGCACGCCGATTCCGGGCCGCGGCCGCCGGCTTCCTGTTCGCGCAGATGGCTTTCAACTTCGACGACGCGAGAAAGATCGCCCTCTACGGACGTTTCAGTCACTGCGTGGGGCGGTTGGCGACGGTCTGTCCGAACCCGATGGAGCGTATCGAGCTACCCTTCGGCGCCGGCCGGTTGGTGGGTTGGTACACGGCGCCGAAGGACCAACCCATCCTCGGTACCGTCGTCGTGTTCGGCGGCCAGAGCGGTTGGGGTGCAACATATCTGCGAAACGCCGACGCGCTGGCGCAGCGCGGCATCGGCACCGTTCTCGCCGAAGGCCCCGGTCAGGGAGAGACCAGAATGCGGTTCGGTATCCACCTGGACGTCGACGTCGCGGCCGCCTATGGCGAGTTCGTCGGGTACGCCGCCGAACGCACCCAACGGCCGGTCGGCGTGTGGGGCAACAGCGTCGGTGGCTTGTTCGCGGCACTGACCGCAGCATGCGACGACAGGGTCGCCGCGTGCTGCGTCAACGGGGGCTTTGCCGCCGCACGGCTGCTGCCGTTCCGCACGTTCGCCGAACAAGCGGGCGCGATGCTGGGCACGGCCGACCCGGACGCCATCGAGGCGAACTTCGCCCGACTGCGGTTCGACCCCGCCGACCAGCACATCGACGCGCCGCTACTGGTGCTGCACGGCGGAGCCGATCCGCTGGTCGCACTGCCCGATCAGCAGCCCTTCCTCGACGGCGCCGGCGACGCGACGCTGAAGGTGTGGCCGGACGGCGACCACACCATCTACAACCACGGCGACGAACGCAACGACTATGTCGCGGACTGGTTCCTGGACGTATTCGGCGGACAACACGCCGGCGTCCGGTAGCTGCGGACGGCCGAAACCTCCACGGTCGGCCGTGGACGCGGGCTCGGTCCCCGTGTCAGCCGCCCGTCGTGATCGAATCGTCGGTGATCCCCTTGGCACGCCGCTCGGCGAGGCGCCGCTTCTGCGGTTCGATGGTGTAACGGGGGTCCTTCGCCGATTCGATGCCTGCCTCGAACACGCCGAAGCGGGTGAACGCCGACGCGGTGAGCAGGGCGAGCCCGGACGCGACGGCCACCGGCCGGGACCGGCCGCCCACGAGGGCGCCGAGGCCACCGGCGACGGCGAGGCGTTCGCTCCACCGCAACAACTTTCCCGGGTTGCCGTGGTGGAGTGGTTCAGCCGCAACGGGATCCATCCGCGATTCCATGTACTTCATCGCGGTGAGATCGCCGACGACGCCGAGCACCGCGAGCGCCCGGGCCGGGCCGGTCTCGGCGGTGGGGGTGGTCACCATGGCCAGGCCGCTCGCGGCCAGGCTCGCGGAGCTGACGAAGACGAACGGCAAGTCCCGGTGCATCTCGTTCCACGTGGGAGTTGCGGTGTCCGCCAACAGGACTGCGGTGTACACGGCCAGCGGTGGGCCGAGTGCCCCGGCACCGAGCCCGGCCGGCCCCTCGACCGTGTTCAGCACTCGACGCAGCGGGCCCAGCGGCAGGCGTCGCCCGGTCATGCGGTCAATATCGCCCGCAGTGGCCACGGCGAGCGCTCCGCTGAACGCGGACAGAATCCACGAGCCGACGCTCATCGGTGAGGTCACCTTGAAGGTGCGCAGCATGTTGTAGAAGCGGTCGGGGCGGCCGAGATCGGCGATCAACGCGACACCACCCAGACTGACGCCCGCCATACCGGCCAGTCGGGCGTTGCGGCGCAACGTGGGTCGGCCGGTCAGTTGGGCGCCCGCCGCCAGCACCCCCGATCCGCCGGCCACGCCGCCGAGGAAGAGATAGGCAGCCACCTCATGGCCCCACGGCGCCGGCTTGACCACGGGATGCCCGTAGTACGAGGTGAACTCGGCGTCGGGCACCATCATCATCTCGCGGGTGCCGTCCGCAGGTGCCGAACCGTTGCGGCGCTTCGCCTTTCCGCCGCGTCGGCGTCTGCGTTCCGGCTCCGGCGGACGGAAGGAATCGAAATCCGAGGAAGTCATCGGCCACCCCGCAGGAACGACACAGCCGCTGCGGCAAGCATTCCCGCCGCGGCGATGCCCGCACGCTTGTACATCGTCATCAGGTCCGCGGTGCACACCCGCGGGTCCGGCGGCAGCCCGTACACCTCGGGTTCGTCGAGCAGCAGAAACACCGAACCGGTCCCGCCGACCCCGTCGTTCTCGTTGGCGCCGTAGAGGCGTGCCTCGGTCATGCCCTGGGCATGCAGTTGGGCCACACGTTCGCGCGCGTCGGCGACGAGGTCGTCGTGATCGCCGAACTTGATCGACGTCGTCGGGCAGGTCTTGGCGCACGCCGGGGTCTCGTTGTCGACGAGCCGGTCGTAGCAGAGCGTGCACTTCTGTGCCACACCACGTTTGGGTACCGGCGGCTGTTCGCCCTTGCGCTGACCTTCTCGGGTGGTCGGGGCGGCGGTGCCGTCGGCACGACGTTCGACGACCCCGAACGGGCACCCGGCGACACAGGTTCCGCACCCGTTGCACACGTCGTCCTGCACGACGACGGTGCCGAACTCGGTACGGAACAACGCGCCGGTCGGGCACACATCGAGGCAGCCCGCGTGGGTGCAATGCTTGCACACGTCCGAGGCCATGAGCCAACGGAATTCGGGGGTGTCGGGCAGCTCCGGCGGCGAGTGGTCTCGATCTCGATACGCTGCCTCGCTTCGCTCGGCGGCTACTCGATCCGGCGGATACGCGTCGGGCTCGCTGCGCTCGCTCGCCGCTACTCGACCAGCGGTGGTGGCGCCGGGCTCGCTCGCTTCTTCGTTGATCGAGTAAGCCTCCGAGCCGCTAGGCGAGGCGGCGCATCGAGATCCGGGGTCTCGATACGCGTCGGGCTCGCTGCGCTCGCTCGCCGCTACTCGACCAGCGGTGGCGGCGTCAGGCTCAGGGAGCGAGGGCATCCCCAGCATCGTCAACGCCCGCCCCGACTCCCGCGCCACCGCGATGCGTTCGGCATCCTGCTCGATGAACGCGACGTGCCGCCAGGTGCTCGCGCCGAGGGACACCGTGTTGTCGTAGGACATGCCGGTGAGTTCGAGATCGCCGTCGCGCGGGTTGCGGTTCCACTCCTTGCACGCCACCTCGCAGGCCTTGCAGCCGATGCAGATCGAGGTGTCGGTGAAGAAACCCTTGCGGTGCTCGTGGATCTGCCAGTGCGCGTCGGCGCTCGGGTCGGTCGGTCCCGACAGTTGTCCCATCAGCCCTGCCCCTCTCGTTCGGGGTCGGTGACCCGGGCGTTGTCGGTTTCCACCGTCACGCCGGCGCGCTCTTGGTAGGACCGCACCAAGTCCAGCAACGCCTTACCCTGCGGCCGACGGCCGGTAACGACGTCGCATGATCCCACCTTGGATTCCTGGATCTGCACGTTCGGGTCGAGGGTGACGCCGATCAGGTCGTTGGCCGCATCTCCGCTGACCACCGCATGCGAACCGACACCCCAGTGGTAGGGGAGGCCGACCTGCTCGACGGTGCGGCCGTTGATGGTCAACGACTTCACGCGGTCGGTGACCAGCACGCGGGCCTCGATGGCCGCGCGCGGCGAGATGATCGTCGCCCAGCCCTCGTTGGTCAGGCCCCGCAACGCGGCGAGTTCCGGTGACACCTCGCAGAACATCTCCGGCTGCAGCTCGGCGAGGTACGGCGACCAGCGACTCATGCCGCCCGCGGTGTGATGCTCGGTGAGCCGGTAGGTGGTGAACACGAACGGGTACACATCCGACCCGGGTGCATCCCCGCTCGGGGCGTCGAGGTTGTCGTCGCGCGCGAAGATGATCCGCGCCGGTGCCTGCTGCTGCGGGTACAGCGCGTTGGTCACCGGAGATTCCTGCGGTTCGTAGTGCGCGGGCAGCGGGCCGTCGACGAGCCCCTTGGGGGCGAACAGCCAGCCCTTGCCGTCGGCCTGCATGATGAACGGGTCGTCGCCGCACAGTGCTTCTGCGCCACCGAGTTCCGGGTCGGGTCGGGCGCCGGGCGCCCGGTCGACGGGGAAGTCCGGGATGTCGGGTCCGGACCATCGTCCGGCGTCGGCATCCCACCAGAGGTACCGCTTGCGTTCGCTCCACGGTTTGCCGTCCGGATCGGCGGAGGCACGGTTGTAGAGGATTCGACGGTCGGCCGGCCACACCCAGCCCCACTCGGACTGGGTGAGCCCGGTGCCACCCTGCGGAACACGGCGTGCCGCTTGATTTTTCGCGTCGGCATAGACGCCGGCATAGATCCAGCAGCCGCCGGCCGTGGAACCGTCCGCCTTCATCTCGCCGTACGACGTCAGATTCTTCCCGGCGTCCGGCCCGGATACGTGATATCCGTTGATCTCCGACAGCACCGCCTCGGGGTCCGGATTGCCGTGCGCATCGGGCGGGTACTCCCACGTGAGATCCAGCAGGGGCCGGTCGCGATCGTCGGTGGAACCAGCCAGCCGAGCCCGAATGCGTTGGCCCAGTTCATAGAAGAAGTCGAGTTCGCTCTGTGCCTGCCCCGGCGGCGCCACGGCTTGATGCCGCCACTGCACCATGCGCTGGGTCTGGGTGAACGAGCCGGCCTTCTCCACGTGGGTGGCCGCGGGCAGGAAGAACACCTCGGTACCGATGTCTTCGGTGCGCAGTTCGCCCGAGGAGATCTCCGGGCCCTCTTTCCACCACGTCGCCGACTCGATCATGTTGAGGTCGCGCACCACAAGCCATTTCAGGTGACTCATGGCCAGTCGCTGCTGTCGGCCGTTGGCCGATCCCACGGCGGGGTTCTGCCCGAGGATGAAGTAGCCGTCGATCTTGTCGTCGAGCATGTCGACGACGGTCTGATACGTGCCCGCCGGACCGGACAGGCGCGGCAGATAGTCGTAGCACCAGTCGTTTTCGGCTGTCGCGGCATCGCCGTACCATGCCTTGAGCAGGCTCACCACGTAGGTGTCGGCGTAGGCCCAGTAGCCCTTCTGTTGCTTGGATGCGATCGACTCGACGTAGTCGGCGAACGTGTCGTGCCGACCCACCGACGGCATCGGCAGATAGCCGGGCAGCAGATTGAACAGCGTCGGGATGTCCGTCGAGCCCTGGATGCTGGCATGCCCGCGCAGCGCCATGATCCCGCTGCCCGGTCGACCGACGTTGCCCAGCAACAACTGCAGGATCGCGGCGGTCCGGATGAACTGCGCCCCCAGGGTGTGCTGGGTCCAGCCGGTCGCGTAACCGAAGCAGGTGGTGCGTTCGCGGCCGGAGTTGTCGGTGATCGACCGTGCGAGATAGTCGAATTCGTCGATCGAGATACCGCACATGTCGCGCACCATCTCCGGGGTGTACCGGGCGAAGTGGCGTTTGAGGATCTGGAACACCGTCCGCGGATGCTCCAAGGTCTCGTCACGCTGCACCCGAGCGTGTTCGAGCGCCGGTCCACCCGCGCCGTGCTCGTCGCCGGCCGCGCGAGCCGACGCACTCGCGCCGTGCTCCTCGCCACCGGGCGAGCCGATACCGCCGTCGCCCTCGTCGTAGGCCCACGTCGACGGATCGTATTTGCCGGTCTCGGCATCGAATCCGGAGAACAGCCCGCCCAGGTCCTCGGTGTCGCGGTAGTCCTCGGAGATCAGCGTGGCCGCGTTGGTGTACGCGACGACGTACTCCCGGAAGTACTTCTCGTGCGTGATCGCGTAGTTGATCAACGCGCCGAGCAGCACCACATCAGAACCGGCCCGGATCGCGATGTGCCGGTCGGCAACCGCCGAGGTCCGCGTGAAGCGGGGATCGACGTGGATGACCCGGGCACCGCGTGCCTTCGCCTCGGACACCCACTGGAACCCCACCGGGTGCGCCTCGGCCATGTTGCCGCCCATCAGAATGATGCAATCGGCGTTGGCCATGTCCTGTAGTGATTGCGTCGCGCCGCCGCGTCCGAAAGAAGCTCCCAAACTGGGAACGGTGGCGGAGTGTCATATGCGGGCCTGGTTCTCGATCTGGATCGCGCCCGCCGCGGTGAAGAGCTTCTTGATCAGATAGTTCTCTTCGTTGTCCAGGGTGGCGCCGCCCAGTGATGCAATACCCATGGTGCGACGCAGGATTCGGCCCTGGTCGTCGTATTGCTGCCAGCCGTTGCGACGGGCCTCGACGAACCGGTCCGCGATCATGTCGATCGCGGTGTGCAGATCGAGGTCCTGCCAGTCGGTGGCATACGGCGCGCGATAGCGAATCGTGGTCTGCCGCATGGGGTTGTTGACCAGCTGCTCGCTCGATGATCCCTTCGGGCACAGCCGTCCACGGGAGATGGGGGAGTCGGGGTCGCCCTCGATCTGCACGACCTTCTCGTCCTTGACGTAGACCTTCTGCCCGCACCCGACCGCGCAGAACGGACACACACTCTGCACCACCCGGTCGGCGGTCGCGGTCCGTGGCTCCACCGAGCGGGTTTTCGACGACGTGACCGCCGGCCCGCGCCCGAACACGTCGCCGGACCGCCGTTGGCGGAAGACCGGCCACTCGAGCGGGCTGAAAGCGGGCACGTCTTCGATCCTAACTCAGAGACCCAGCGATCCGGCCGACAGCAGCGATTGCCCCTCGGCATCGTCGGAGGCGCTGATCTTGTTGGCGAGCGCCAAGAAAAGCGTCGCGGTGGTCATCGCGTCCCCGAGGGCGTGATGCGGGGTGAACACGGGCAGATTCAGGGCGGTGGCGGCGTATTCGAGGGAGATGACCCGGCCGTCGTGGCCACCGAGCACATGGTCGGCCAGGACCGCGGTGTCGACGACGGGGGCGTCGAAGATATGGAATGCGTCGCGAAACGCCTTGGTGAGAAAGCGCCGTTCGATCGACGCGCAATGCGCCACCAGAACACTGCCGCGCAGCATCTGATCGAGCGTCGACACGCACTCCGACACGGGTGGGGCGGCGTCGAGATCTTGGGCCCGCAGACCGTGGACGCAGATGGCGGCCTCCGACACCGGAATCGACGGCCGCACCAACCCGTAGCGGGACTCGGAGGTCCGGATGACCCCGCCGCGGATGACGACCGCCCCATAGGAGACGATCTGGTCCCGGCGCCAGTCGAGGCCGGTGGTCTCCAGGTCGACGACGGTGTAGGTGCGACTGCGCCAGTCGTCGGGCGTCGCGGTCACCCGAGGAGCCGTCCCGCGCCGTCCCCGCTCCCTGAGCGTGCGCCGTCCTGAGCCCGTCGAACGGCCGAAGGGCCAGACCATCTCAATTGCCCCCGGTCACATAGCGATTGGCGGCAAGGCGGTCCTGAATCTGGTTGACCGAGCGGAACGCGGTGCGCAGGTTCCGGCGTTCGAGCGTGTCGAGTGTGTCCGGCGCGATCGCCGAGCGGATCTCCTCGCCGCGCGTGATCGCGTCGATCTGGCTCTCCAGGGTGATGTGGTGGAACAGGGTGAACGCGCCGGTGAGGGTGTCGCACTCGTCGGCCGTGAGCAGGCCCGCCGCCTGTGCGCGTTCGAGGCGGGTCGTCGTCGATCCGGAGGCGTCGCCCGCCCGCAGCGCCAGTGCGCGGGCCAACGCCGCGATGGGTCGCAGGCCCGACTTCTTGATGTTTAAGTGGTGCTTGCGTTCTCCCAGTCGTTCGATGACGAACTCACGCACGAAGCCCGACGGTGGACGCTCGGCCGCGGCGAACCCGGCCATGGCGCGTACGTAGGTGTCGCGCCCGACACCGGAGGTGAGCGCGGTGCGCAGGGGCGTGGCCAGTCCCTCGTGATCGCCGATCGCGCGGGCATCGAGCATGGTCGAGGCGAGGAGGAGATGGTCCGTCGAGCCGGGATCTCGGCGCCAGGCATCTGCCGCGTCGCGCCAGTCCGTGACCGACCGACTGAACAGCGGATTGGACGCGTTGAGCCCTTGTGGGCATGCGGAGAGCCCGTAGGTCCCGAGTGCGTCCGTCAGCGATGCCGCAGCGTTCGCGGTCGCCTGCCGGTCGGGTGCCGGAGTGCCGTCGGACCGATGCCAGATCAACGCGGTGTCGACGTCGGAGTTCAGCAGCGGCTCCCGGCGGCCATGCGATCCGACCAGCAGCCAACAGCAGTCGAGTTCGGACAACAGGGGGTCGCCGGACAACTCGACGGTCCGCCGCACCAACGCCTCGACCATGGCCGAATACACGGCACTCAGGTGCAGCGCGGGCACGCCGGCGTGCCAGAGTTCGATGACCGTCGGCACGAGAAGCCCACTCGCGGTCACCAGCCCGTCGGGGTCCGACGCCGACGCGATGGCACTTCGCGCCACCAGCGGGTCGCGCACATCGGAGGCCACGATGTCGACCACGCGCGCGATGCCGACCGGCCGACCGCCGGCGCCGGTGGTGATCATGTGATGAATGCCCTTGTCCACCATGGAGAGAAAGGCCGCGCTGACCGTCACCTCCTCGGACAGCGACCACGCCGGGATGCTCGCGATCTCCTCGATCGGATCGTCGTGGCCGACCTTTCCGGCGGCGAAGCGCGACCGGAAGTCGGCGTCCGTCACGATCCCGATCTCATCGCCCCGCTGGAAGATCGCACACGACCTGTTGGCCTCGGTCATGGCCTGGGCGACCGTCGCGATGGTGTCGGTCGGCTCGCACCAGAGCACCGGACGCACGAGGTCACGGAGCGGTCGGTCGAGCCTCGCCAAGGAGCCCTCGGGCGTGAGGACCTGCCGGGCGGTCGGCGGTGTGTACTGCGCGAAGCGCAGCAGCTCGGGTTCGGCGAGGATCGTGCGCGGATCGGGCAGCCGGTAGCAGAGGGTGTCCTCGACGGCCCGGACGGTGAACGCCGCCGGCATGCCCGACAGCATCGACATGTGCCCGAAGGTGTCACCGACCGACAACAGGTCGAACGGACGCATGGCGGTGTCGAGTAGTTCGACGCCACCGGTCCGGATCACGTAGAGCGTCTCCGACGGCGGATCGTCCTCGCGCCGGATGGTGGCGCCCTGCGCGAAGAACTCCACGTCCACGTGCCGGGCAAGCGTCTCGAGGTCCGCGTCGCCAAGTCGGTCGTAGGGCGACTGCGAGCCGAGGAACTCGACGAACTCACGCATGCTCACACCCTGCGTGTTGCGTATCGATCGACGGGACGAATGGCACGCAACAGTGTGGTGCGCGACGATCGGGCGCGTCAAGAGCAACTCGTGAGTAACCGGAATATTCCGATACCGGTTGACAGCCGACCGCGGACCCCGCATTCTGTTGCGGAGAACACAACACGTAGCTACATGCGCAACACCGTCCCGTCGCCATCGAAAGCCGCACGCCGACGACGACGAGCCGGTGTACTGATCTGTCAGGTCCCCACCTGATCGCCCAGAATCCCGCCCACGTCTCAGGGAAGCCGGCTGAACGCCCGAGGAGTAACCGATGACTGTTCTGCCCACCGAGCCCATCCTCTACATCGACGGCAAATGGCGGCGTGCCTCCGATGGCGGCACCCGTGACATCGTCAATCCCGCCGACGGCAGTGTGGTCGCGGTGGTCGACGAGGCGACCGCCGACGACGCGCGAGCCGCGATCGCCGCCGCGCGCGCCGCGTTCGACGATTCGCCGTGGCGGCGCACGACCGTCTCCGAGCGCACCGCGATGCTCGACCGCATCGCCGACCTACTGCTGCGCGATCGCGACGAGATCGCCCGCATCGAGACCCTCGACACCGGAAAGACGTTGCGGGAGAGTCACATCGACATCGATGACGTGGTGTCGGTGTTCCGATACTACGCGCGGCTGGCGGCGGTGGAGTCCGAGCGTCTGGTGGACGTGGGCGATCCGACGATCATCAGTCGTGTGGTGCACGAGCCGGTCGGTGTGTGCGTCCTGATCGCGCCCTGGAATTACCCCCTGCTGCAGATCGCCTGGAAGATCGCACCCGCCATCGCCGCGGGCTGCACCATGGTGGCCAAGCCCAGCGAGGTCACCCCGCTCAGCACGATCGCGCTCGTCAAGGCGGCCGAGGAGGCGGGCGTGCCGGCCGGTGTCCTCAATCTCATCCAGGGCAGCGGAGCCGCGGTCGGCGACGCCCTGACCGACACCCCCGACGTGGACATGATCTCCTTCACCGGTGGCGCCTCGACCGGCGCACGCATCGCCGCGGTGGCCGCACCGCACGTCACCCGGGTCGCCCTCGAACTCGGCGGCAAGAACCCGCACATCGTCTTCGCCGACGCCGACCGCGACGCCGCACTCGACGCCGTCATCACCGGCGTCTTCCTGCACTCCGGTCAGGTCTGCTCGTCGGGCACGCGGCTGATCATCGAGGAGTCCATCGCCGACGAATTCGTCGCCGCGCTGGTTCCGCGCGCCGAGGCGATCCGCTTCGGCGACGGGCTCGACGACGCCAGCGAAACCGGCCCGCTGGTCTCGCAGGCCCATCGGGACAAGGTCGAATCATATGTGCGCCTGGGTGTTTCCGAGGGTGCCACACTCGTCACCGGTGGTGAGCGGCCCGCCGACGAACGATTCGCGAAAGGTAGCTACTTCCCGCCGACGATCCTCGACCACTGCGACCGGTCGATGCGGGTGGTGCAGGAGGAGACGTTCGGCCCGATCCTGACCGTCGAACGATTCACCACCGAGGCCGACGCCATCGAACTCGGCAACGACACGACCTACGGTCTCGCCGCCGGCGTGCGTACCGGCGACACCGCGCGTGGCGAACGGGTCGCGCGAGCGCTACGTCACGGCACGGTGTGGGTCAACGACTTCGGCGTCTACACCGCCGCCGCGGAATGGGGCGGCTTCGGCAAGTCCGGCAACGGCCGCGAGCTCGGTCCCACCGGACTCGCCGAATACCAAGAGCACAAGCACATCTGGACCAACACCGCACCAAAGGAGGTGGGCTGGTTCAACTCGTGACCACAGCCCGGGGCAGCGTCGCCCGATCCTCGTTCACACAAGAGAGCACAATCGCATGACAACCTCAGCCCATCAGTCATCCGACGACGGCGGTCTCAACGATTTCGGCTACAAGGAATCGCTCGACCGCAGCATCGGCAAGTTCGCGAGTTTCGCCGCCGGCGTCAGCTACATCTCCATCCTCACCGGCACCTTCCAGCTCTTCTATTTCGGTTTCGGCACCGCCGGTCCCGCCTACCTGTGGTCGTGGCCGATGGTGTTCATCGGACAGATGGCCGTCGCGCTGTGCTTCATGGAGCTCGCCGCGAAGTACCCGGTCGCCGGCTCCGTGTACAACTGGTCCAAGGCACTCGCGAGCCGGGTTGTCGGCTGGTCGTCGGGCTGGCTGATGCTCACGGCGTCGATCGTGACGCTGTCCGCGGTCGTGCTGGCGTTGCAGCTCAACCTGCCACGCCTGTGGAGCGGCTTCCAGATCATCGGCGACGGGTCGACACCGTCGAGCTTCGCGGCCAACGCCGTGCTCCTCGGCAGCTGCCTGATCCTGTTCACCACCCTGGTCAACGCGCTCGGCGTCAAGCTGATGGCGATGATCAACAGTGCGGGCGTGTTCATCGAACTGATCGCCGCCGTGCTCATCGCGATCATCCTGGCGTGCAACATCACTCGCGGACCGAGCGTGTTCTTCTCCACCAACGGCTACGGCGCCGGTGAATCCGGCGGCTACCTCAGTGCCTTCCTGGTCGCCTCGCTCGCGTCGGGGTATGTGATGTACGGCTTCGACACCGCGAGTTCGCTCGGAGAGGAGACCGTCGAGCCGCGACGCACCGCACCCAAGGCGATCCTGCGGGCCATCCTCGCGTCCTTCGTCATCGGCGGCGCGATCCTGGTGTTCGCGATAATGTCGGCACCGGACCTGAACGATCCCAAGATCGGTCAGAGCGACGGCGGTCTGCAGTACATCGTCGAGCAGGTGATGTGGGGACCGCTCGGCACGATCTTCTTGTGCTGCATCGTCGTCGCCGTCACCGTGTGCTCGCTGGCCGTGCATACCGCGGCCATCCGGCTCACCTTCGCCATGGCCCGTGACAACGCACTTCCCTTCGGTGAGAAGCTGGCTCGGGTCAATCCCAAGACCCAGACGCCGATCGTCCCGGCCGTCGTCATCGGCATCATCGCCGTGCTCATCCTGGTCGTCAACATCAGCCAGCCCAAGATCTTCACGGTGCTGACCTCCATCGCGATCATCATGATCTACCTGGCCTACCTGATGGTCACCGGTCCGCTGCTCAAGAAGCGGCTCAAAGGGGAGTGGCCGCCGAAAGACCTGGCCGCGGGAGGCTATTTCACCATGGGTCGCTGGGGTCTGCCGGTCAACATCTTCGCCGTCCTGTGGGGCGTCGGCATGGCGCTCAACCTCGCCTGGCCGCGAACCGCGGTCTACGGCTCGCCCTGGTACAACACGTGGGGCGCCTTCGTCTACATCGGCATCATCCTCGGCTCGGGCCTGATCTGGTACGCCGTCAAGGGCCGTCACCACATCGGCACCCTCGCATCGCACGCAGCGGAAACACCTGGAGTGAAAAGCAATGTCTGACAACGCATCGAACGACACCTTCGACTACGTCATCGCCGGCGGAGGCACCGCCGGATGCGTCCTCGCCGCGCGGCTGTCCGAGGACCCGGAGATCTCCGTATGCCTCGTCGAGGCCGGGCCCAGCGACGTCGGCGACGACAACATCCTGGTCCTCAACCAGTGGATGCACCTGCTCGACTCCGGCTACGACTGGGACTACCCGATCGAACCGCAGGAGAAGGGCAACAGCTTCATGCGGCACGCACGGGCGAAGGTGCTCGGCGGCTGCTCGTCGCACAACTCGTGTATCGCCTTCCACCCACCCGCCGAAGGCCTCGACGAGTGGGAGGCCATGGGCGCCAAGGGGTGGGGCGCCAAAGACGTTCTGCCGTACGTCAAACGCGTGGAACGCAACGACGCCGAGGGCGACCACGGCCACGACGGACCGGTGCGCCTGCGCGACGTCCCGCCCGTGGATCCCTGCGGCGCAGCGGTTCTCGAGTCCGCGGCGAAGGTCGGCCTGCCGACGGTGAAGTTCAACCGCGGCAGCACCGTCGTCAACGGCGCCGGCTGGTTCCAGATCAACGCCGACGAGGACGGCACCCGCATGTCGGCGTCGCACGCGTACCTGCATCCGATCCTCGGCAAGCGGCCCAATCTCGAGGTGCGCACCGACTCGTGGATCAGCGAGATCCTGTTCGACGACACCGGCGCCGCCACCGGCGTGCGCTATCAGCGGCCCGACCTCACCGGCTACGACGAGGTGCACGCCCGGCGCGAGGTCGTCGTCACCGCCGGCGCCATCGACACCCCGAAGTTGTTGATGCTCTCGGGAATCGGGCCCGCCGATCACCTCACCGAGATGGGCATCCCGGTCCGCGTCGACTCGCCCGGGGTGGGCTCGAATCTTGACGACCACGTCGAGGGCCTCGTCTTCTGGGAGGCGTCGCGGCCGATGGTCACCGACTCCACCCAGTGGTGGGAGATCGGTCTGTTCACCACCACCGTCGACGGCCTCGACCAGCCGGACCTCATGATGCACTACGGCAGCGTGCCGTTCGACATGAACACTCTCCGGTGGGGCTATCCCACCACCGAGAACGGATTCTGCCTGACTCCCAATGTGACACAGGGGAAGTCACGCGGCACGGTGCGCCTGCGCTCCCGCGACTTCCGGGATCGCGCCAAGGTCGATCCGCGGTACTTCACCGACCCCGAGGGCCACGACGAGCGCGTCATGCTCGCCGGCATCAAGCTGGCCCGCGAGATCGCCGCGCAGGAACCGCTGCGCTCCTGGATCGGCCGCGAACTCGCCCCCGGACCCGATGCCGTCACCGACGAGGAGTTGATCGACTACATCCACAAGACGCACAACACCGTCTATCACCCGGCGGCCACGGCCCGGATGGGTGCGGTCGACGACCCGATGGCGGTCCTCGATCCCGAACTGCGGGTGAAGGGTGTGCAGCGGTTGCGGGTGGTCGACGCCTCGGCGATGCCCAAGCTGCCCGCGGTCAACCCCAACATCACCGTCATGACCATGGCGGAGAAGTGTGCGGATCTGCTGCTCGGGCGCTGATCGGGTCGAACCGACCTACGACACCGCGGCCGTCGCTCCTCCTCGGAGCGACGGCCGCGGTGTTTTCGCACTGGTAACACGACGTGGTCTCGACGAAATATCTGGGCGTCTAGGGTTGTGTGATCTGTGATCACAAGTTACGGTACTTGGTGAGACGCGGATCACAGACCCCTATCTCTCCACCGAGGAGCCCACTCATGATGACGAACCCACTCGACGACGCACCCCTGTCGAGGTTTCACAAGAAGCTCGCGATCTTCTCCTCCGGGGGACCGTTTCTCGACGGATACATCCTGTCGATCATCGGCGTGGCGATGGTGCAGATCTCCGACCAGTGGCATCTGTCCTCGGCCGCGCAGGGCCTGATCGCCGCGTCGACGTTGATCGGCATCCTGCTCGGTGCCTACGCCGGCGGTCGCTTGACCGACCGCTTCGGCCGCGAGGTGTTGTTCACCATCGACCTGGTCGCGATCATCGTGTTCTCGGTCGCGCAGTTCTTCGCACCCGATGTGATGTGGCTGATCATGCTGCGACTGCTGATCGGCGTGGCCGTCGGCGCCGACTATCCCATCGCGACGTCACTGCTCACCGAGTTCACCCCGCGCAAGTACCGGGGTCCCTTCCTGGGCGCATTCGTCGCGATGTGGTTCGTCGGTGCGGCGGTCGCCTACATCGTGGGGCAACTGATCGCGATGACCGGTGACGCGCACGGATGGCGGTGGATGCTGGCCAGCGCGGCGATCCCGGCGGTCATCATCGTGCTGGCCCGTATCGGTACCCCCGAATCGCCGCGGTGGCTGGTCAGCAAGGGTCGCAACGACGAGGCCGACGAAGTGATGCGCAAGGTCTACGGCCCGGGCGTCAGCGTTGCGGACCTGCCGGCCGAGGAAGACTCGAATGTCGGCGTCAAGGACCTGCTGCGCTCGGGCTACGGCACGCGGATGGCCTTCATCACGCTGTTCTGGACCTTCTCCATCGTGCCCCTGTTCGCCGTGTACGCCTTCGCCCCGAAGATCTTGGGGGCACTGAACCTCTCCGGCAACGCCGTACACGTCGGGTCGGCCGTCATCACCATCCTGTTCCTCGTCGGCTGCGTCGTGGCGCTGTTCCTGGTGAACCGCGTGGGACGTCGCCCGCTGATCATCCACAGCTTCCTGTGGTCGGGGATCGCGCTGGCCCTGCTGGGGTTCTTCCCGAACGCCTCGACCTGGATCATCATGGCGCTCTTCGCGATCTACGCGGTGGTGATCGGCGGCACGCAGATCATGCAGTGGGTGTACCCGAATGAGCTGTTCCCCACGGAGATCCGGGGCACCGCCGTCGGCATGGCTTCGTCGCTGAGCCGGATCGGCGCAGCCGTCGGCACCTTCCTGGTCCCCATGGCCCTCGATTCTCTCGGCATCGGCGTGACGATGCTCATCGGTGCCGCCATCACCCTGCTCGGCGCGCTGCTGTCGCACTTCATGGCACCGGAGACCCGCGGCATGACGCTGACCGAGAGCGCTGCGCTCGGCGCCATGCCCGCATCGACGCACTCCGACTCCCGTATCGCCGCCTGACCGCCGACTCCCACAACATCAATTTGCTTGCACGAGAGGAACAATCATGAAGGACGTAGTGATCGTCGGAGGCGGCCTGGCCGGGCTGTCCGCAGCGTGGCGACTGCGCCACTGGGACACCGTCATCCTGGAATCCGGCACCCGGGTCGGTGGCCGCATCCGCTCGGAGAAGCGTGGACAGTACTTCCTCAACTGGGGCGGGCACGTCTTCGCCGGCGCGGGAACCTCCACCGAAGCGCTCCTCGCCGAGACCGGGACCGCATCCACCAAGGTGCCCGGATCGCTTGCGGGACTGGCGATGAACGGCAAGGTCCTGCTCGACGGTCCGGTCCAGACCTACCCGTTCCGGGTGCCGATGCCGATGGCCTCCCGGTTGGCTCTGCTGCGGTCGGGCGCCAAGGTCGGATTCGACGTGCTGCGCTATGCCCGCGCCGTGCGGGTGCGGGCGGGGGAGTCTCCGCAGGTGCGCCAGCAACGGATCTACGAGTTCGAGAACGACCGCTCCTTCGCCGACTACGTCGGCTCGCTGCCCGAAGACGCCGAGGCCCTGTTCCGGCCCACGGTGACCCGCTCCGCGGGTGACCCCGAAGAACTGGCGGCCGGCGCCGGCATCGGCTACTTCAGCCTGGTGTGGAACATCGGCGCCGGTCTCGACCGCAGCATCCTCGGCGGACCCTCGACGCTGACCGAGAACATCGCGGCGTCGATGCGCAACCGCATCGAGCTCGGCGCTTCGGTGAACGAGGTTGTGCACAAGAAGAACTCGGTCGTCGTGCGCTACACGCGGGATGGCGTCGAGCGGGAGGTGGAGGCCCGCTACGCGGTGCTCGCCACCCCTGCGACGGTGAGTCACCGAGTCGCTGTTGATCTTCCGGCCGACCAGCGGGAGGCCCTGGGCAAGATCCAGTACGGGCCCTATGTCAGCGCGGCATTCCTGACCAACGAGACCGGCCCGCAACCCTACGACGGCGCCTACGGAATCGCCACGCCGAAACGATCGTTCAACGTCGCTCTCAACATGGGCAACATCGTCCGCGGCTCCGAGCGGCACCGGCAGCCCGGCGGAAGCCTGATGACCTTCTCGCCGGCCAGCCTTGCGCGAAAGCTGCTCGACCGCACCGACGCCGAGATCATCGACACCTACGTCGGCGACCTCGACGACATCTTCCCCGGATTCGCGGGCAACATCGAAGAGGCCCACGTCCAGCGGTGGCACACCGGGGCGCCGTACTGCTTCCCGGGCCGCGGCAAGCTGCAGTCCGCGCTGACCCGGCCATCGGATCGGGTCTTCCTCGCCGGTGATTACATGGGCACCCTCTACACCGAGACCGCCATCAGCTCGGCCTTCACCGCCGCCCAGGAGGCCGCCAGCCGGCTCGCCCGCGACTACCAGACCCGCTCGCTGGTGAGCGTGCCCGGCCTCACGCCCGCCACCGCCGCCATCTGACCCACGTAAAAGCTCACTCCCAGAAGGAAATCCACTCTCATGACCAACGACCTGCGCGGCGTCCTGACCGCCCTGACCACCCCGTTCGACGCCGACGAGAACATCAACACCGAACTCCTGAAGCGGATCGTCGACCGCTCCATCGACGCCGGCGTCAACGGCGTCGTCGCCGGCGGCTCCACCGGCGAGTTCGCCGCGATGAGCCACGACGAACGACGCGAACTCGTCGACACCGTCGTCACCCACACTGCCGGCCGTGTCCCGGTCATCGCCCAGACCGGCGCCACCACGACCCGCGAGGCGATCACCCTCTCCCGCGCCGCGCAGGCGTCGGGCGCCGACGTCCTGATGCTCGTCACCCCGTACTACGAAGCGCTGTCCATCGACGAGACCGTCGCCTACATCAAGGATGTCGCCGAGGCCGTCGACCTGCCGGTGATGCTCTACAACATCCCCGCCGCCACCGGCGTCAACCTCGACGCCGCCACCGCCGCCGGACTGGCCCGCGAGGTGGACAACATCCGCTATATCAAGGATTCCAGTGCGAACTGGGAACAGGCGCTGCAACTCATCCACCACCACAGCGATGTCCTCGGCACCTTCATCGGGTGGGACAGCTACCTCTACAGCGCACTCGCCGAAGGCGCGGCGGGCGTGATGGCCGGCGCCGCGAATGTGGTCCCGAACGAGATCGTTGCCGTCTACCGCGCCGTCGCCGACGGTGACCTCGACGGCGCACTCGCCCAATGGCGCCGCCTGTACCCCGTCATCGACGCCCTGATCTCGGTGCCGTTCATCTCGGCGGTCAAGGCCGGTTTGCGCATCCTCGGGGAACCCGTCGGCTCGCCGCGGCGGCCGGTGTCGGATCTGACCGCGGAGGAATTGGCCGGCGTGGAAGCAGCGCTCGCGGCAATGCGCCGTGAACCCGCCCTCGTCTGACCGAGACACCACGTCAGGGGCACCCGATATCGGGTGCCCCTGACGTCGTGTTCGCCTACGCGCGCACGCAGCGGTGTCATACGTCAATAATCTCCTCGTAGCGGCGCCACGGGCGCGGTTAGGCGAACTCCTCGGTGGTCGAGTAAGACCTGGCGCCCGTCGGGGCAGAGTTGCCGGCCGCCGATCGGGTACAGGAGCGCCCGGGTCCCTCACTCACAGCACCAGAGCCACTACGATGTGATCTGTGGTCACAGAAGTGCAGTCATCCCTGCTGACGGATCAGGTCTACGAGAAGATCCGCGACGCCATCCTCAGCGGCGAGTTCCCCGTCGGCTACCGACTGCGCGTCCGTGACCTCGCCGCCCTCGTCGGCACCAGCGTGATGCCGGTCCGGGAGGCGATCCGCCGCCTCGAGGAAGCCGGCCTGGCCGAGCGTGAACCGCACAAAGGTGCTGTGGTCAAAGAACTTTCGCTGTCCGAGCTGAAGCACGTCTACGACGTGCGCCGACTGCTCGAGGTGGAAGGTGCCCGACTCGGTGCCGAACACATCGGTCCCGCCGACATCGACCGGATGACCACCGAATACGAGGCCATGCGGGAGGCGATCATCGCCGAAGACGTTCCGGAGTATCTCGACCGGGACGAGGCGTTGCTGGCGATCCTGTACGAGGCCGCCGGCAACCCGGTGCTCCTGCAGACCATTCGATCGCTCTGGAGTCGCTGTCGCGCCTACAAACTGGTGGGCGCCCAGGGCACGCTCGGCTCCGAACGTGGCGAACACCTCTGGACCTATCAACGCGAGCTGATCGATGCGGCGGCCGACAACGACAGTGCCGCGGCCGCAGCGATCAACGACCGTTCGCTGGTCGACGCGACCGAACGGATCGAGGAGTTGCTCGCCGCGCAGTCCGCCGGCGATTGACGCCGGTCATCGCTCGTGGTTGTGCATCACGTGCTTGGTCCGGGAGTAGTCGTCGAGCGCGTAGATCGACAGGTCGCGGCCGTACCCTGAGCCCTTGAAGCCGCCCCAGGGTGCCTCGGTCGCGAGCACCAGATGCGAGTTGACCCATACGGTGCCGGAGTCGATACGTGCGGCGACGTCGTGGCTGCGGCGGGCGCTCTCGGTCCATACCGAGGCGGACAAGCCGTAGGGAACGGAGTTGGCCCGGGTGATCGCCTCGTCCTCGGTGGTGAACGTCTCCACGGTGATCACGGGGCCGAAGATCTCGGTCTGGGCGACCTCCGCGTCGTCGGCAACGTCGACGAGAACCGTTGGTGCGATGAAGAATCCGGGTCCTTCGAGGGCGCCGCCGCCCACCGCGGCGCGGATGCCGGCGGCCTGCGCGCGCGACAGGAACCCAGCGACGCGCTCGAAATGCGCTCGGGACACCATCGGGCCGATCTCCACGTCCTCGCCGGCGCCGGGCTCGCCGACCACGAACGACGACACTTGATCCACGAGCTTCTCGGTGAGTCGGTCGGCGACCGACTCGTGCACGAGGATGCGGCATCCGGCGCCGCACTCCTGCCCGGAGTTCCAGAAACCGGCGGCACGGATGCCGGTGGCGACGGCGTCGAGGTCGGCGTCGTCGAACACGACGACCGGCGCCTTGCCGCCCAGTTCGAGGTGTACGCGCTTGAGTGAGCCGGCAGCCCCGGCGGCGACGGCCCGGCCGGAGTTCACCGAGCCGGTCAGCGCGATCATCGCCAGGTCGGGATGGTCGGACAGCCGCGCGCCGACCACCGGTCCGGCCCCGGTGATCACGTTGAGCACGCCCGAAGGCAGCAGGTCGGCGATGAGTTCGGCGAGCTTGATGGTGGTCAGCGGGGTCTGTTCGGACGGCTTGATCACCAGTGTGTTGCCGGCGGCCAGGATGGGTGCGATCTTCCAGGCCGCCATCAGGAGCGGATAGTTCCAGGGCGTCACGACGCCGATCACGCCGAGCGGTTCGCGCAGGATCACCGACAGATGGCCCTGGGTGTAGTCGGCCGCCGCCTGAGAGGTGATGGCCCGGGCCGCACCGGCGAAGAATCGGAACGTGTCGACGGTGCCGGCGATGTCGTCGCGCGAGACCTCGAGCGGCTTACCGGTGTTCGCCGATTCCAGCCGCACCAGCAGATCGGCGTTGGCCTCGACGCGGTCGGCGATCTGCAGCAGGACGAGCGATCGTTCCTTCGGAGTGAGCGTGCCCCACGCCGGCTGTGCCGTGGCTGCGGCCGCGACCGCTGCGTCGACGTCTTCGGTTGTGCCATTCGCGATCTGGGCGATCTCGTGCTCTGTGCACGGGTCGATCACCGCGAGCGTGGCGTGTGAGGTACTCGGCCGGAAGGCGCCGTCGATGAACTGTCCACGGGGTGGCAGGTCGGTGTCGGAGATCAGGATGGTGTCCGTCTCGGCTCGGCGGATCTCGTAGGTGTGGGTAGAAACAGTCATGAGCTGAGTCTCCTTTCGAGGATGTGGTCTGCGGGCTGTCCCAGCCACAGTTCGTGCCGCTGGGTACTCCGCGCTTCTGTCGCCGCGTGCAGCGCGAGGATCGAACGTGCAGTCGTCCGCGACGATGCCGGTTGGTGAGAGATCTACGATCACGCCGCCGTCGCTGCGTCGGGCGCGATACCGGACGGCGTGGTGATCGACGCGCATTCACCCAGCGTGAGCCCACGCGTCTCCGGCGCCCAGAGGATCGAGACGCCCGCACCGACGAAGGTGATGATGGCGCCGACGATCATGGTCCACGCGGTACCGAGGTGAGTCAGCGAGACCGGCACCAGGTAGGTGCCGATGGCTGCCCCGATCCGGCTCAACGACGACGCCAGACCGACCGCTGATCCACGGATCTCGGTGGGGAACAGCTCATTCGGATAGATCCACTGCAGGATCTGGGTGCCACCGATGGTGACGGCGTAGGCGGCGAACAAGGCGAGCACCAGCCAGGCCGAGGCGTTGGTGAAGATGCCGAGCAGCAGCAGGGCCAGGCCCGCCCACGCGAAGCTGTGGATGATCAACGGACGGCGGCCCATGCGATTGACCAGCATGAGCCCAACGAGGCAGCCGACGAGGAACATCAGGGTGATGAACGCCGAGCCGTAGTTGGCCAGTGCGCCGGTCAGGCCGAGGGCGCCGAGGATCTTCGGGCCGAAGGCGTAGACGGCGAACAGCGGCACGATCGAGCAGGTCCAGAAGATGGTGATGAATGCCATGCGCTTGCCGTAGCCGGCCCGGAGCAGCGCACCGACGCGGAGGTTCTCGTGCACCTCCTCGGGCAGATCGTCGACCGACACGGTGGGTCCGAACACCTTCTGCAGCACCGCATTCGCCTCGTCGACCCGACTCTTCTTCATCAGCCAACGGGGAGATTCCGGTGTGCCGATGCGGGCGAGCACGATCGCGATCGCGGGTACCGCGGCACTGGCCAGCATCCACCGCCAGCCGCCGTCGACGTGCATGAGCGCCTCGCCGACGATGTATGCGCCGACCGCGCCGACGAACCACATCGCGACGAACGCGCCCAACAGGGGACCGCGCCAGCGACGGGGAGAGAATTCGGCGAGTAGGGATGTGGCGATCGGATAGTCGGCGCCCACCGCGACGCCGATGAGGAGGCGGAGACCGATCAGCCACCAGACATTGGGGACGAACGCCTGGGCGATCGAACATCCGATGATCAGCGCCAGGTCGATGGTGAACAGCACCTGGCGGCCGAACTTGTCGGTGAGCCAGCCGCCGGCGAAGGCGCCGAGGAATATGCCGACCAATGCGGAGGCACCGACCAGTCCTTCCTGCGCCGAACTCAGGCCGAACTCGGGGCTGATCTGTACCAGCGCCACGCCGATGATCGACAGCACATACCCGTCGAGGAACGGGCCACCGGAGGCGAACAACGCGAGCTTCTTGTGGAAGCTCGACAATGGTGCGTCGTCGAGGGGATGAGGAGCGGTCATGGAACCGGGTCCTTCCGGTGTGGGCGTGGTCATCAGAGCGAAGAGTGATTGGGGCGCAGGGTTTTATCGACGAAGCGACGGTGCTTCGACAAGTGGGTGTATCGCACTGCCGGATCCGCTGTGATACGAAGACAGTAGATGTGATCACAGATCAAGTCAATAGGTTTCGCGTTTCGATCCGGCTCCACGCGTTCCGCGGGGACGCTGATCGTGTCGATGGACGCGCGTCGGAGTTGTTCGACGACACTCCACCGGCACCGCTGACTGTCGGCGAGTGCGCGAACGGGTGACCGGGTTCGCCGGGCAGGGCACCGCATTGACAGCACTGGTGTCCCGGCGCACAGCCATGTCGATTCCGGCGGCACAGGAGCCCGTTCGGGTGGCCCGCGCCGAGGCCCGAGTTACTTTTTGCTGCGTGAGGAATTCGCTGCAGGGAGGCTGACCTGTTCCCTGCCGACGCGGGGGATCGGTACTCAACAGCGAGATCTGTGGCGGCATGTGCCGCACAACATCGCACCGGCGACGATGGCCATGTCCGGTGGTCGCGATCCCCGATGCGTGGGAGTCCGATGCCGAGATTGCGCCGGATGCCACCGCCACCGTGGTCAGCGGCCGCCGCGACCTCGGCTACACCACCGAAATACGCTACGCCATTTGGCGATTGGACGCCGAGTAACCGGCCCCCGCCTGAACGTGCCGCGGAACGTGCGGCTGTGGCAGCACACGACCCGGCGCCACGAGTGTCTCGAAGTGATCCTCGGTGAACCCATCGCGCCCGACGAGGTCGGCGATGGCCAGGGCCGCGGCGACGTCGCGGATCGCCACGATCACTTCGAGAGAGATGTGGTCGGACCCGGGGGCCGAGGCCAACTGACCGAACCGCGGCGCCCACGCCGCACCCTGGGCTCGATACCAGTGATCGAGACGACCGGCCTCGGAGGCGGTTTCGCGGGCGTGGACCCACGCGCCGAATCGGCGATGGCTGTCCGTCGCGATCGACGCTGTGGTGGCGCCATTGTCGTCGATGCATTCGGAGACGGCATAGGCGTGGGCGATCACGGCCCGCCAGTTGGGCCCGAATGCACGGTGGCAGACCACATCAGAGACCTCGAACCGGCCGAGTGTGTCAACGACGTCGTCGACGGTGTCGGGGCCGGGGTCGTAGGACCCGGGCAGCAGCGACGACAGCAACTCGAACACCACAAATGCCTCGCCGCGGCACGGAGCGCACCGCAGCAGGATGTCCAGAAC
Source organism: Gordonia sp. NPDC003424 (assembly GCF_053588655.1). Classification (NCBI taxonomy): domain Bacteria; kingdom Bacillati; phylum Actinomycetota; class Actinomycetes; order Mycobacteriales; family Gordoniaceae; genus Gordonia; species Gordonia sp. NPDC003424. The sequence continues at coordinate 240,202 of NZ_JBSFQJ010000008.1, read as the reverse complement.
GCCGGTGTGGACATCCGGGCCGAGAGCGCGCTGCGGATTCGGCGACTCGAGCAGAAGCTCCGCGGCCGCTCCGGACAGCGGTGAGAGTCGGTCGATGACGGTGGCATCGGCGATCACAGCATCCTCCTCGGGATCGAATGGTCGGCGCGACATCAGCATTCGACGAAGCTCACCGGCACGTTGACGGCGAGACCACCCATCGAGGTCTCCTTGTACTTGGTGTGCATGTCGGCGCCGGTGGTGCGCATGGTCTCGATCACCTGATCGAGACTCACCCGGTGCGTGCCGTCGCCGCGCAGCGCCATGCGGGCGGCGTTGATCGCCTTGCCTGCCGAGATCGCGTTGCGCTCGATGCAGGGGATCTGGACGAGCCCTTCGATGGGATCGCACGTCAGCCCCAGGCTGTGTTCCATTGCGATCTCGGCGGCGTTCTCCACCTGTTCTGGTGTGCCACCGAGGATTTCGGCCAGTCCGGCGGCGGCCATTGATGCCGCCGAACCGACTTCGCCCTGGCATCCGACTTCGGCGCCCGAGATGGAGGCGCGCTGCTTGTAGAGGGAGCCGACGGCGCCGGCGGTGAGCAGGAAACGGATCGCGGTGTCGTCCGGGTTGGCGCGGCCGGCCTTGGTGTAGTGGGTGGCGTAGTGTAGGACCGCGGGCACGATGCCGGCCGCCCCGTTGGTCGGTGCGGTCACGATCCGACCGCCGGAAGCGTTCTCCTCGTTCACCGCGAGCGCGACGAGATTGACCCAGTCCTCGGCGAATTCGGGACTGCGGTCGGGGTCCTCGGCGTCGAGCCGCTCGAACCATGCCTTGGCTCGACGGCGAACCTGCAGCGCGCCAGGCAGATTGCCGTCCCGGACGATGCCGCGGTTCTCGCATTCGACCATGACGTCGCGGATGTGCAACAGCCGATCATGGATCTCGGCGACCGTGCGCGACTCGGATTCGACCGACAGCATCAGTTCACTGATGCTCATCCCGGTGCGCTGGCACAGTTCGAGTAGTTCCTTCGCCGAGTCGAACGCCAGCTCGGCCGTGACCGCAGAGTCGACGGTACTCTCGAGGCTTTCGGCTTCGGTCACGACGAAGCCGCCGCCGATCGAGTAGTAGGTCTCGCGGTGCAGTTCGGTGCCGTCGGCGGAGAACGCCGTGATCGACATCCCGTTGGGGTGGCAGGGGAGAACGGTCAACGGCCGCAGGATCAGGTCGTCCTCGGTGAGCGCGATCGAGCGCACACCGCCCACCTCGATGCGTCCCGACGCGCGCATCGCCGCAGTGCGCTGCTCGATGACCTCGGTCTCGATCTCTTCAGGGAGGTATCCCTCGAGTCCGAGCAGAATCGCCGTCATCGTCCCGTGCCCACGCCCCGTCGCGGCCAGTGACCCGTAGAGGTCGACGCGCACGTCGGCGGTGTCGTCAAGTGCGCCGAGGGTGCGCAGGTCGACGACGAACCGGGCCGCGGCGCGCATGGGGCCCACGGTGTGGGAGCTCGAGGGGCCGATGCCCACCGAGAACAGGTCGAACACGCTGACGGTCATGCGTATGCGGTCCCTTCGGAGTGGTTGCCGGATGGTGATCGGCAAGTGATATACCAGCCGTTCACCACGGTAGGGCAGGGGTGGGGTGAAGGTCAAGGGGTGATCCCCGCGCCGGGCTGAGCGACAACCCGAAAGCTTGACGACAATAGATATATTAATGTTCAATGGCGAATATATTCGCGGGCAGATTGTTGGGTGTGGCGCATGATCCGGACGTTGATCGTCGACAACTACGATTCGTTCACGTACAACCTCGTCGATCTCGCGACTCAGGTCAACGAGTGCGCACCGGTGGTGGTCAACCACGACGTCGAGTACCAGGCGATCGACTGGTCGCACTTCGACAACGTCATCATTGCGCCCGGTCCAGGTAATCCCACGAACCCGTCTGACTTCGGGATCGCGACGGAGGTGATCGCCCGCGCTCCCGTACCGATCCTCGGGGTGTGTCTCGGGCATCAGGGCATCGGAGCTGCCTTCGGCGCGAGTGTTCATCGCGCTCCTGAGCCGGTCCACGGCCGCATCTCACCCGTCTTCCACAACCGGGCGGACCTGTTCGCGGGTATACCTTCTCCGGTCTCGATGGTGCGGTACCACTCGCTGATCGTGGACGACCTCCCAGACGAATTGGAGGTGCTGGCCACCACGGTCGATGGTCTGGTGATGGCGATCAAACATCGCCACCGGCCGATCTGGGGCGTGCAGTTCCATCCCGAGTCCATTGCCAGCGATCATGGTCGCACCCTCATGTCGAACTTTCGCAACCTGACAAAGGCGTCGGAGCAGCCCACCGCATCGGCTGTACCGGCAACGTGTGCGCGGTCGTGCTGTGCACGACCCACGCTCCGGCAGCGGCCGAACCGTCGCTACGCCTTGGAAGTTCGCCGACTCTCCCACGAACCCGACCCGTCTGGCACCTATGCTCGACTGTTCGCCGGTCGTCGAGGTGCGTTCTGGCTCGACGGAACCGCGCGACGCGAGGCGAGTGAAGCGATCACGATCATGGGAGACGCGACAGGTCGGCTCGCCGAATATCTGACATACGACGTCACCTCCAAGACCGTTCGAGTCGAGAGTCGAGCCCGCGAGGATGTTGTTCGCGTCTCTTCGATCTTCGACTATCTCAAGCGTCGACTGCGGGAGCGTCACGTCCCCGATGACCCGTCGCTGCCGTTCGACTTCCATCTGGGTTACGTCGGCTATCTGGGGTACGAACTCAAAGCGGAGACCGGTGGCCGCGCAGCGCATCGCGCCCAGCAGCCCGATGCCGGACTGGTGTTCGCCGACCGGGCGGTCGTCATCGACCACACCCGACACGCCACTTTCCTGGTGGCGCTGCGCAGCGGAGACGAGACCCAGGCCGACGTCGCTGCGCTACGGAACTGGATGGACACCACGTCTGCTCAACTGCTCGACGTCGCGGAAGAACCTACGTCCGTGGCCTCGTCACCGACACCCGCGTCAGCACGGATCCGCCCCCGCTTCCGGCATTCCGCCGCGAGCTACCACTCGTTGATCGAGGCCAGTCAGGATCTGATCCGGGCGGGCGAGACCTACGAGGTCTGTCTCACCAATCACGTGACGCTCGATGAGGTTTCGGACCAGGTTGCGCTATTCGGCCGCGTCCGGGCGCTCAACCCGGTGCCGTATGCAGCGCTCCTCGAGTTCGGCGAGCTGTCGGTGGTCAGTGCCTCGCCCGAACGATTCCTGCGCATCCGGCCCGATCGAAGCGTCGAGTCCGCGCCGATCAAAGGAACGAGACCACGCGGCAGAACCTCGAGCGAGGATGCAGCACTTCGGAATACCCTGCGCAACAGCGAGAAGGAACGTGCAGAGAATCTGATGATCGTCGACCTGGTGCGAAACGACCTGGCGCGTGTCTGTGAGACGGGGTCGGTGCATGTCCCAGACCTCTTCGAGGTGAAATCCTTTGCGACGGTGCATCAGCTCGTGTCCTCGGTTCGTGGCACTCTGCGCTGCGACGTGCACCCGGTGGATACGATCCGCGCGTTGTTCCCGGCAGGGTCGATGACCGGCGCGCCGAAGGTTCGCACCATGGCCATCCTTGACGAACTCGAGGATGGTCCCCGGGGGATCTATTCGGGCGCCCTCGGCTACATGTCGTTGTCGGGCGCGGTCGACCTGTCGGTGGTGATTCGCACCATGGTGTGTTCCGGGACGCAGATCGAGTTCGGTGTCGGCGGCGCGATCACCGCACTGTCCGATCCGGACGACGAGTACGACGAGATCGTCGTCAAGGCTGCATCCTCGTATCAGGCGATCGGTGGGCTTCCCGATGTGGCGGACGCGGCTCCGGTCAGCACGCCCCGCGGATAGTGCCGGCCGCTCGTCCGACGGCAATCGCATCGACCGTGGCCGCGACATCGTGGACGCGCAGGATCGAGGCGCCGCCGCGGGCGGCGATCATCGCCGCCGTCGCCGAGGCGACGACGCGGTCACCGGTATCGCGGCCGGTGATGGCGCCGAGCATCCCCTTGCGTGACAGACCCACCATCACGGGCAGGCCGATGTCGGCAAACCGGTGCAACGACCTCAGCAGCTCCAGGTTGTGCGCCAACGTCTTTCCGAAACCAAAGCCGGGATCGACGACCAGGTGTTCGGACGGAATGCCCGCGTCACAGCAGGTCGTGACACGGTCGATCAGGAACCGGCGCACTTCGTCGACCACATCGACGTACTCAGGTCGATCCTGCATCGTCCTCGGTCCACCGCGCATGTGCATGAGGCAGACCGGCACCCGCAGTTCCGCCGCGGTCTCGAGAGCTCCCGGTTCTCGCAGTGCCCGAACATCGTTGACCATCGTTCCGCCGGCGTCGACCGCCGCGCGCATGATGTCGGGATGTGAGGTGTCGACCGAAATCGGTACGTCGAGAGAGTTCCGGACGGCCTCGATCACCGGAATGACCCGGTCGTACTCCTCACCCGGGGTCGGCGCGACCGCTCCCGGCCTCGTGGACTCGCCGCCGATGTCCAGCATCTCGGCGCCCTCGGCCACCAACTGCCGGGCATGCCGAACTGCCTCGCGTGGTCGCAGGTGGCGGCCACCGTCGGAGAAGGAGTCCGGGGTGACGTTGACGATCCCGCAGATCACCGGTTCCGGCCCGGCGATCCTGTCGGTGAGTCGATCGATGCGTTGCGCGGCGATGGTGGCCTGTGCGGGCAGGGTCATCGGGATCAGCTGAAGACGACGGTGCGGTGGCCGTCAAGGAGGACCCGGTTCTGGCAATGCCAGCGGACTGCGCGCGACAGTGCCAGGGCCTCGGCATCCTGGCCCACCGTGGCCAGGCGGGCCGGATCGTAGGAATGGTCGATGCGGATGACCTCCTGCTCGATGATCGGACCCTCGTCGAGATCCGGTGTCACGTAATGCGCTGTGGCGCCGACCTGTTTGACGCCACGGTCGTACGCCTGGTGGTAGGGCTTGGCGCCCTTGAAACCGGGCAGGAACGAGTGATGGATGTTTATTGCCTTGCCGCGCAACTCGTTACACGCGTCATCGGACAGCACCTGCATGTAGCGGGCCAGCACGACGAGGTCTGCGTCGATGTCGTCGACGAGTTCGAGCAGTCGGGCCTCCGCCTCGGGCTTCGTCTCCGGTGTGACCGGGATGTGATGGAACGGCAGGTCTGCGGCCTCCGCCATCGGGCGCAGGATCTCGTGATTGGATACGACGGCGACCAGATCGCCACCGAGAGTTCCTGCACGCCAACGAAATATCAAATCGTTGAGACAGTGTCCCAGCTTCGACACCATGACGACCACGCGCGGCTGTTCGCTGCCGTCGAAGCGGTAGGTCATCCCGAAGTCGCCGGCGACCTCGGCGAACTGCTCGGTCAGCTCGTCGACGTCGCCGCAACCGTCCACGCAGTTGAACGTGGTGCGCATGAAGAATGCCTGGCTGCGAGGATCGTCGAACTGCTGGTGTTCGGCGATGTCGCAGTTGCGTCCGAAGAGGAATGAGGTGACCGCGTGGACGATTCCCGGACGTTGGGGACAGCTGAGTGTGAGAGTGAAGGTGTGGGTCATGAGGGCCTCCTGAATCCGGTCCCGGAGACCGGATGATGACGATTGGTGGTCACAGACCGGCCGCACAACCGAGCGTTGCGGTGGTGAGCATGTCTGTTGCAGCGGTGATGGCTTCGGCAGCGGTCAGGTTGATCGCTGCGGTGACGGTATTGGCGAGAAGCAGTGCGGTGGTCACCGGTCCGACCCCGCCGGGGACCGGGGTGAGGCCACCGGCCCGGCCGGCGACGGATTCGGCGTCGACGTCGCCGAGCAGTCGTCCGTCGTCGGTGGCGGTCGTGCCGACGTCGATGACGAAAGCCCCGTCGGCGATGTGCTGTTCGACGATCAGACCCGGCCGGCCGACGGCCACCACGACGATGTCGGCGTGGGCGGTGCTCGCCGGCAGATCCGTTGTGTGATGGTGACATACGGTGACCGTCGCGTCGCGGCCGACCAGCATGTTCGCGACGGGCGTGCCCACCACCAGGGAACGGCCTACGACGGCCACTGTGCGACCACGAAGTTCGATCTCGTGGTGGTCGAGCAGGTCCACCACCGCTTGGGCCGTGGCGGGTGCGAAGGCCCGCTCACCCGCGAGTAGGCGGCCGAGACTCACCGGGTTGGCCCCGTCGACGTCCTTGTCCGGAGCAATGGCGTTGCGCAGCAACGACATGTCGGTGTCGGCCGGTAGCGGTGTCTGGAGGATGATGCCGTGGACGGCCGCATTCGCACTCAACTCTGCCAGCGTGGAACGGATCTCGGCGGTGTCGGCGTGCGGGCCGAGCGCAACGACGTCGCACTCGATCCCGACCTTCGCCGCGGCGCCGGCGATCGATCGAACGTACCAGGCGGTCGACTCGTCGTCCGTCGCGGTGACCACCGCGAGCCGAGGTGTCACCTCCTGCGCGGCCAGGGTGGCGACGCCTTGCGTGACGTCGGCTCGGATGGACTTCGACAACTCTGAACCACTGAGGTTCCGGGTCATGGATTCAACAGCTTTCGTATTCGGGCGTTGACGGCGTCAGCGCGGCGGGCGAGGTCGTCGACGTGGTCGGTGCGGGCGGACAGCGACTCGCGCACCGCGGGGTCGGCGATCGATCCCAGGTTGATCTCGACGTTCACCCGTGCGGTGGTCGCCGCGGCGCGAGCGGCGTCGGCAGCGGCCGCGACGTCGCTGATGACATTGAGGTTGGCGACCGGCAGCAGATCCTCGGTCAGCTCGAGAACGATTGTCGCCGTGGTGATCACGTCGGCCGGAACCTCGGCGGCACGAGCGGCGGCCCGGCCGATCGCCGCCGATCGGGCTGCCTTCTCGTCGGCGGTGCCCTTGGGCAGCTTGTACGACTCGATGACACCGGTGAACGCGGCCATGTCGGCCTCGGCCAGTTCAAGGGCGCGTTCTCGGGCGATCTCGGCACGGTCCCCGATGCCCTCCACCAACGCCTCGTAGGTGGCGTACCTCGGTCCGGTCGTGTAGTTGGCGACCATCGACACGAGAGCCGCCGCCTGCGCGAGGTGGACTGCGGCCGCCGCGCCGCCGCCGGGTGCGGGTACCTTGGCGGCCAGCGCGTCGAGATATCCGGTGATCGACTGATCGCGCACGGTGAGCGCGGGCGAGGTGAGGGTCACGAGCGGATCTTCTTCATCTCGGGGTCGACGAGGGGCTCGGCGACGACGGTCGCCCGGACACGCCGATCGAAGTAGCCGATCTCGACGGAGCCGCCGATCGTGGTCGACGACGGCAACCAGGCATACGCGATGGGCGCTCCGACGGTGTGCCCGAAGGCTGCGCTGGTGACGTACCCGGCAGGCTCGCCGTCGACATAGACCGGCTCTGACCCGAGGACGACGGTGGTCTTGTCGTCGATGGTCAGACACGCGAGTCGTCGTTCGACGGTGTCGTCGGAGATGCCCTCGATCGCGTCGCGGCCGACGAAGTCACCCTTCTGCAGACGCACCGCGAAGCCGAGGCCGGCCTCGTACGGGTTGTGTTCGGTGGTCATGTCGGTGCCCCAGGAGCGGTAGCCCTTCTCCATGCGCAGACTGTTGAACGCCGCGCGCCCGCCGGCGATGATGCCGCGTTCTTGGCCCTGCGCCCACAACACGTCCCACAGCTTCTGGCCGTACTCGGCGGATGTGTAGAGCTCCCAACCGAGTTCGCCGACATAGGACAGTCGCATCGCGGTGACGGGGATGCCGCCGATGCGCACCTGCTTGGCGCGGAAGTACTTGAAGCCTTCATTGCTGAAGTCGTCGCGCGACAGTGCCTCGACGATCTCGCGGGCATACGGCCCCCAGAGACCGATGCAGCATGTGCCGCCGGTGATGTCGCGGATCGACACCGAGTTGTCGTCGGGTGCCTGGCGGCGCAGGTGGTCGAGGTCCAGGTTGCTGTTGGCGCCGACCTGGAAAACGTTGTCGGACAAGCGTGCAACGGTGAGGTCGCTGCGGACGCCGCCGGCGGCGTCGAGTGCCAGCGTGTAGGTGACCGAGCCGACGGACTTGTCCATCTTGCCGGTGGTGAGACGCTCGAGCAGCTCGAGGGCACCCGGTCCGGAGACCTCCAACCGCTTGAGCGGGGTCATGTCGTACATCGCGACCGCGGTGCGGGTCTTCCACGCCTCGGCGGCCGCGATGGGGGAGTGGAACATCGCTGCCCAGTCGTCGCGGGCCGGCGGCTGCCACTCGGCCGGTAGTTCGTCGAGCAGCGGTGCGTTGGCCTCGTACCAGTGGGGACGTTCCCAGCCGCCGCCCTCGAGGAAGAAGGCACCGAGTTCGACCTGCCGCGCGTGGAACGGGCTCACCCGAAGATTGCGCGGAGACTCCTTGGGCTGCAACGGATGCATCACGTCGTAGATCTCGACGAAGTTCTGCTGCGAGGTCTCCGACACGTAGCCGGGATCGAGCTGGATCTCCTCGAAGCGGTGCACGTCGCAGCCGTGCAGCTCGATCTCAGAGCGGCCCTCGACGAGGAGCTGGGCCACCGACCGGGCAACGCCGGCGGAATGGGTGACCCAGACGGCCTCGGCGATCCAGAAGCCCGCGACGTCGGGGGACTCCCCGATCAGCGGACCACCGTCGGGGGTGAAGGAGAAGATGCCGTTGAAGGCGGTGGCCGGATCGATCTCGGCGGTCTCCAAGCAGGGCAACAACTTCTGGCATTCCGCCCACGCCGGAGCGAAGTCCTCATCGGTGAAGGCGAGCATCGACGGCATTGCGTCTTCACCGACCTCGCCGCCGGGAAGCGTGCTCAGGTCGGCAGGCATCGGACGGTGCGCATAGGAGCCGATGCCGAGACGGTCGACGTGCTCGCGGAAGTACAGGTCCTGGTCCTGGTGGCGCAGGATGGGGAAGCCGGCCTCGGACGCCTCGGTGTTGCGGCCGACCAGTTCGGGAATCTGGCGTGTCTTGGCGTACTGGTGCGCCAGCGGGAGCAACGGCACCGGCATGCCGATCAGTTCGCCGAGCTCCGCGCCCCAGAAACCGCCGCACGACACCACGATGTCGGCCGGGACCACGCCGTTGTCGGTGACGACGCCGGTGACCCGTCCGCCGCTGTGCTCGATGCCGGTGACCTTGGTCGAACCGTGGAAGACCGCGCCACGACTCTGTGTGCGACGGGTCAGCGCCACGACGACGCGGGCGGCCTTGGCCAGACCGTCGGTCTCGACATGCAGGCCACCGAGGATGCGGGTCGGATCGAGCAGCGGATGGAGCTTGGCGCACTCCTCGGGATCGATGACCCGACCCTCGACGCCCCAGGACGTCGCCCACCCCTGCTTGCGATACAGATCAGCCAGCCGGGCCTCGGTCGTCGCGACCTCCAGCCCGCCGACCGGGTTGAAACACCACTGCCCGTCGACATCGAGACCCCGGAACTTCTCGCCGGTGTACTTCGCGAGCTGCGTCATCGTCTTCGACGGCGTCGTCTGGAACACCAGTCCGGGTGCATGCGAGGTGGACCCGCCGGTCAGCGGCAGCGGACCCTGATCGAGCACGGTGACCTGATCCCATCCCCGAACGGTCAATTCATCCGCGAGGTTCGTACCGACGATGCCGGCCCCGATGATCACGACACGAGGTGATCCCATGAAGCTGTCTCCTACGTAGGTGGTGTGGAAATTTCGTAGCCGATCAGTACTCGGCAATTGATATATCAAAATGCTAGGGTCGGAGTGCGCTCCGGGTCAACCCCCCAACCGGCCCAATCGGGAGCGGAAAGTGAAACGGAGCGAGCGCGATGGCCTCACCACAATCTGCCGACCCGGAGATCCTGCGGTACGCCAGCCGCTGGCATCTATATGGGGGAGGTCCGGCGCGAGAGATCCGCGAGAGGTTCGGACTGTCCGAGCGGGAGTTCTTCACCCGCTTGAGCTCGGCGCTTGACGCAAATCCGGATGGGGTGTCGTCGCGGCGGGTCGCGCGGATGCGGGCCGTTGCGGCACGCCGGTTGTGGCTGTGTTCGTGACGGGTGCGTCGAGCCGGGAGGGGCATCCGTCAGCGGTTGACGAGGTGGTTGATGTGACATACATTACCCACAAGATAATGTGTTAGCAGGACCGTCAAATATTTCAGAAGGACAGACCAGTATGTCTTCCCAGATCATCGATCCGTTGCTTCAGCCGTTCACCCTGAAGAACGTCACGCTGCGCAATCGGGTGGTCAGCACGTCGCACGAGCCTGCCTACACCGAGGATGGGATGCCCAAGCGGCGCTACCGCCTGTACCACGAGGAAAAGGCCAAGGGCGGCATCGGCCTGACCATGATGGGTGGGTCCGCTGTCGTCGCGCCCGACAGCCCGGCCGCCTTCGGCAACCTGCACGTCTACAAGGACGAGATCGTGCCGTGGCTGCGCGAACTCGCCTACGGAGTGCACGAGAACGGCGCGGCGGTCATGTGCCAGATCACCCACCTCGGGCGTCGCACCAGCAACTACGACGGCGACTGGCTGCCGGTGATCGCGCCGTCGCCCATCCGTGAACCCGCCCACCGCGCCTTCCCGAAGGCAGCCGAGGAGTGGGATCTGGACCGCATCGTCAAGGCCTACGCCGACGCGACCTCCCGCTGCCGCGAAGCCGGCCTTGACGGCATCGAACTCGAGGCCTACACCCACCTCCTCGACTCGTGGTGGTCGCCGCTGACCAACACCCGCGACGACGAGTACGGCATCGGCAACCTCGAGGACCGACTTCGCTTCCCGCTCCGCGTCATTCGCGCCGTGCGCGAAGCCGCCGGCCCCGACTTCGCCGTCGGCATCCGGATGGCGCTCGACGAGGACATGCCCGGCGGACTCCGCTACGACGAAGGGCTCGAGATCCTCAAGCGCGTCAGCGCCGAGGGCATCGACTTCGTCAGCGTCATCAAGGGCTACATGGCCAGCGACGAGGCACTCTCGCGGGTCATCCCGCCGATGGGTACGCCGGTCGCACCTCATCTGGAGTTCGCCGGCGCGGTCAAGGCGGCGATCGACATCCCGGTCATGCACGCCTCCCGCATCAACGACGTCGCCACCGCCCGGCACGCCATCCGCGACGGACTCGTCGACCTCGTCGGCATGACCCGCGCGCACATGGCCGATCCGCATATCGTCGCGAAAATGCAAGCGGGGGAGGAGGATCGCATCCGACCCTGCGTCGGCGCCACCTACTGCCTCGACGAGATCTATCAGAACCGCGACGCCAAGTGCATCCATAATCCGTCCACCGGCCGCGAGGATCGGCTGCCGCACAACGTGCCCGCGTCGACCGGCCCGCGCAAAACCGCGGTTGTCGTCGGGGCCGGACCGGCCGGACTCGAGGCCGCGCGCGTGCTGGGCGAACGCGGACACCGGGTCATCGTGTTCGAGGCCGCCGACCACGCGGGCGGACAGGTCCGTCTCGCCGCGTCGTCTCCGCGCCGACGGGATCTGATCAGCATCGTCGAATGGCGCCTCGCCGAGTGCAAACTCCTCGACGTCGACATCCGGATGAGTAGCTACGCCGAGGCCGACGACATCCTCGCCGAGAACCCCGACGTCGTGGTGATCGCCACCGGCGGTATGCCGAACACCGAATTCCTCGACGAGGGAGCACAACTCGTCACCGACGGCTGGGACATCCTGTGCGGCGCGGTCCGCCCACGCGGCGACGTACTGCTCTACGACGACAACGGCGGCCACCCCGGCCTCGACGTCGCCGAGGTGATCGCCCGCGCCGGATCGCCGGTCGAATTCGTCACGCCGGAAAGGACTCTCGCCCCCGACGTCGGTGGCGTCAACTACCCGGGCTACTTCAAGGCCTTCGCCGAGCACGACGTGCGGGTCACCCTCAACGAACGGGTGACCGGCGTGCGTCGCAAGGATGGGCGCCTCGAAGTGGATCTCTACAACGAGTACGCGAAGGTCACCCGGCAGCGCGTCGTCGACCAGGTGGTCGTCGAACATGGGACGCTGCCGCTCGACGACCTGTACTTCGAGCTCGTGCCCGGTTCGACCAACCTCGGTGAGGTCGATCAGCAGGCGCTGCTCGATACCCGACCCCAAGAGGTGTCCCGCAATACCGAGGGCTCCTATCAGCTCTTCCGGCTCGGCGACGCCGTCGCGAGTCGCAACATCCACGCCGCGATCTACGACGCATTCCGGCTCTGCCTGGTGCTCTGATTCGCGGCTCGGCGATACTGGAAGGCGTTAGTACCATCGACCGTTACGAGTTCGACGAGGCCGACGTCGTCGTCACCCACGAAAAGTCCTACGCCGCAGGGATACCCGCCGTCAAGGTGTCCTTGCAGCGCGGACTGGAACAGATGGGTGTGGTCCGTACCGCGCGGACCCTGGCAAAGCTGAATCAGCGCAACGGTTTCGACTGCCCGGGCTGTGCCTGGCCCGAGACGCCCGGCCACCGCAAGCATGCCGAGTTCTGCGAGAACGGAGCCAAGGCGGTCGCCGAGGAGGCCACCAGGCGGCGCGTGGGACCCGACTTCTTTGCCGCGCACCCGGTCGCCGACCTGCTCACCCGGACCGAGTACTGGCTCGGGCAGCAAGGCCGACTCACCCACCCGATGGTGCTGCGGCCCGGCGCGACGCACTACACGCCTATCGACTGGGACGACGCGTATCAGCTCATCGCCGACGAACTGCGCGCCCTCGACACCCCCGACGCCGCAGCGTTCTACACCTCGGGCCGGACCTCGAACGAGGCGGCGTTCGTCTACCAGTTGATGATTCGCGCGTACGGCACCAACAACATGCCCGACTGCTCCAACATGTGCCACGAATCCTCGGGCAGTGCGCTGGTCGACAGCATCGGCATCGGCAAGGGCTCGGTGTCGGTGCCCGACCTCGAAGAGGCCGACCTCATCCTCATCGCCGGGCAGAACCCCGGCACCAACCATCCGCGCATGCTGTCGGTGCTGGAGAAGGCGAAAGCCAACGGCGCCAAGATCATCGCCATCAATCCGCTGCCCGAGGCGGGGTTGTTGCGGTTCAAGGACCCGCAGAAAGTGCACGGTGTCGTCGGCGACGGCGTGTCGATCGCCGACGAGTTCCTGCAGATCCGGATCGGCGGCGACCAGGCCCTGTTCCAGGGGCTGGCCAGACTGCTCCTCGACGCCGAGGACCTCACCCCCGGCAGCGTGCTCGACCAGGCGTTCATCGACGAGCACTGCGCCGGCTTCGACGACTACGCCGCGCAGATCCGCAAGGTCGACCTCGACGAGATCATCCGCGCGACGGGGCTTACCCGCGAGCAGCTCGACGAGACCGCCGACGCACTGATCCGGTCGTCGAAGACCATCATCTGCTGGGCGATGGGGCTCACCCAGCAGACCCACGGGGTGGCGACGATTCAAGACGCCACCAGCCTGCTGCTGATGCGCGGAATGATGGGCAAACCGGGCGCAGGTGTGTGTCCGGTGCGCGGACACTCCAACGTCCAGGGCGACCGCACTATGGGCATCTGGGAGAAGATGCCCGATGCGTTCCTCGACGCGCTCGACGCCGAGTTCGGCATCACCAGTCCCCGCAAGCACGGCTACGACGCCGTCGACGCAATCCGTGCCATGCGCGACGGAGGCGTCGGCGTGTTCATGGCGATGGGCGGCAACTTCGTCGCCGCCACCCCCGACACCGAGGTCACCGAAGCCGCACTGCGCCAGTGTTCGCTGACCGTGCAGGTGTCCACCAAGCTGAACCGCTCCCACGTGGTCGCCGGGCGGACCGGACTGATCCTGCCGTCGCTCGGCCGCACCGACAAGGACCTCTCCAGCGGTCGTAAACAGCTTGTCAGTGTGGAAGATTCGATGTCTGCTGTGCATCTGTCCCGCGGCGGACTGAAACCGGCGAGCGAACACCTGCGCTCCGAGGTGTGCATCGTGTGTGAACTCGCCCAGGTCCTGCTGGGCGAGTCCCACCCGGTGCCGTGGGCCCGCTTCGCCGGCGACTACGACAGCATCCGCGACTCCATCTCGCGCGTCATCCCGGGCTTCGAGGACTTCAACACCCGCGTCCGCCAACCCGACGGCTTTGTGCTGCCGCACCCGCCGCGCGACGGCCGTCGCTTCGAAACCCGCACCGGCAAAGCCAATTTCGTCGCTCACGACCTCTATTGGCTGCCCGTTCCCGACGGCCGACTCATCCTGCAGACGATGCGCAGCCACGATCAGTACAACACCACCATCTACGGCCTCGACGACCGCTACCGCGGTATCTAGGGCGGCCGACGGGTGATCCTGGTGCACCCCGACGACATCACCGCGCTGGGTTTCGCCGCCGGCGACCGGGTCGACCTGATCTCGGAATGGACCCTGGGCGACGGGACCGTCGAGGAACGTCGTGCCGACGACTTCCGGCTCGTGCCGTATCCCACGCCACGCGGTAATGCGGCCGCCTACTACCCGGAGACCAACCCGCTGATCCCGCTCGATCACGTTGCGCGGGAATCGAACACGCCGGTCTCCAAGGCCGTGACGATCCGGCTGCAGCGGCAGCCTTCTCCGTAGAGTTCGTCCGCCGCCTCTTGGTTCCTCCTGAACCTGCACGGGGTGGACGAACCAAGAGTCGGCGGAAGAACCGCGAGTGGGGCGCGATCGAACCCAGACCTCAAAACATTGTGCGGATGCCGTCCTCGAACTCGCGGACATGTGACTCCGCGAGTTCGCGGGCACGCTGTTCGTCGCGGTCCAGGATCGCCTGCAGCACTCCGGATTGCGTGTGCACGTGGTGGTTGAGGTCGGGGAGGCGCTCGCGGGCCAGGTTCCACATGCGGAGCGACAGATCGAGATTCTGACTCAATGCGTCGATCAGATATGGGTTGTGGGACATCCGGTAGATCGCGCGGTGCACGTCGACGTCGAGGTCGAGGAGTACCGACGCATCGGTGGTCGCGTCGAGCACCGTGATCAGCTCTTGAAGTTCTTGTCGCTCTTGATAGGTCGCCTCAGTGGCGGCGCGTTCGGCGGCCAGCCCCTCCAGTCGTTCACGGATGTCGCAGACGGCCTTGAGGTCGGTTATGTTGAGGTCGGCGACGTAACTACCGCTGCGCGGGTAGATCATCACGAGCCGGCCATAAGCGAGACGCTTGACCGCTTCGCGAATGGGAGTGCGGCCGAACCCGAGTTCCGCGGCGAGTTTGTCCTCTTCGATTGGGGATCCGGGGGACATTTCCAGGGACACGATCTTGTCGCGGATGGCATCGAAGGCCTGGTCGGAGAGCAGGCGGTTGCCGGCCATCGGCTCGCCCCTTTCGTCGAGAGAAACGCAATCACCGTGCACTGAAACTTCAGTGCACGGTGATTGTATATCAGAGAACTGCTGTTGGGTCTCGATGCGCTCGCTCGCAAGCTCGCGGGCTTACTCGACCAGCGAGATTGGTTGCGGCGGCACGGGTTCGCGAGGACGTCCCTTTTCGTTGATCGAGTACGCGGCCAGTCGACCGGCCTGGAGGGCGGCCATGTCGTTGATCGAGTACGCGGCCATTTCGTTGATCGAGTAAGCGAGGAGCGCTAGCGACGAGCGCATCGAGATCCCTGGTGGGCAGCAGCTACCAACTCACCCCGAACTCCTCGCTCGCATCGATCAGCCAGTCGGCGAGGTAGCCGGCAAACGACGAACGGACGATGATCCGGTAGTCGGTGCCGTTGTCGGACAACGGGATGATCACCACGCCGGCCTGTCCGAGCACTGACTGCGCCGCAGCGCCGGGGCCGAAGACATTCGGGTGCAGGTCCAGTGAGCAGCCCTTGGCGAGGATCGCACGGGCGTGCTCGCCGCCCACCCGGACCACGGTGCGCTGGGCGGACACGTCCACCGCTGCGCCGCCATCCGACGTAATCGCCTCCCGCAGGGACGTTTCCAGAGCCTCACCGTTGAGAGTGGTGCTGGTGACCAGGAACTCTTCCGGGCCGAACCAGATCACCGAGACCTCGGGGCCGTCGACGATGCTGCCGGGTGTCGTCGGCAGCCGGTCGAGACCGAGCACCCCGGTCGCCGCGGCACCGGCCGATCCGGCCGGATCGACCCAGAGGTCGACCATGGTGACGAACGGCTCCTCGGTGATGGTCACCGACTCGGGGACCTCGGCGAGGCGGGATGCCCAGGCCTGCAACGGGCTGCGGCGGATCAAGGTGTCAGCCATCGCGGCGTGCTCCTTCGGGATCGACGAGGACGGAACTGGTGACCTCGACGGGGACGAGGGTTCCGTCGACGGGGACGTGCAGGGTGTCACCGATGCGGGCGTGTCCGCCCTTGATCAGCGCCAGGCCGAACGGTCGGCCGAGTTCGGCGCTGCGGTAGCTCGAGGTGACGTGGCCGAGCATCGGGACGGGAGCCGGTGGCAGCTCGCCGTCGTCGGCGAACTCGATGATCTGCGCGCCTTCGGGCAGCACCGTGTCCGCATCGGTCGGTAGCAATCCGACGAATTGCTTGCGCGACGGATTGAGGTTCTCGGCGCGGGTGAACGACCGCTTGCCGATGAAGTCGGGCTTCTTCTTCGACACCGCCCAACTCATGCCCAGATCCTGCGGCGTGACGGTGCCGTCGGTGTCCTGCCCGATGATCGGGTAGCCCTTCTCGGCGCGCAGCACGTGCATGGTCTCGGTGCCGTACGGGGTGATGCCGTACCGCTCGCCCGCGGCGATCAGCTTCTCCCACACCGCTTGTGCGTGCCAGCCGGTGACGTTGACCTCGTAGGCCAATTCGCCGGAGAAGCTGACCCGCCCGACCCGGACGTGCACACCGTCGATGCTGGTGTCGCGCCACGCCATGAACGGGAACGCGTCGTTGCTGACGTCGAGGTCGGGGAACACCGCGCCGACGACGTCGCGGGATTTGGGTCCGACGACGGGGAAGGTGTGCCACTGCTCGGTCACCGAGGTCATCCGCACCTTCAGGTGCGGCCACTCGGTCTGCAGCCACTCCTCCATCCAGTCCAGGATGTGGGCGGCACCGCCGGTGGTGGTGAACACCTGATACCGGTCCTCGGCGAGGCGCATCACGGTGCCGTCGTCGATGACCATGCCGTCCACACCGCACATGACGCCGTAGCGGATCATGCCGACCTTGAGCGTGCTCATCATGTTGGTGTAGAGCATGTCCAGGAACACCCCGGCGTCTGGGCCCTGCACGTCGATCTTGCCGAGCGTGGACCCGTCGAGGATGCCGACTCCGCCTCGGACAGCAGCACATTCGCGCAGCACCGCGGTGTCCATGTCCTCGCCGGGCAGCGGATAGTAGCGGGGCCGCTTCCACATGCCGACGTCCTCGAACACCGCTCCGCGGGCGACGTGCCATTCGTGGACCGCGGTGATGCGCTCGGGATCGAACAGGCTGCCGCGGCTGCGGCCGGCGAGCGCGGCGAACGCCACCGGCGTGTACGGGGGCCGGAAGGTGGTGGTGCCCAACGCCTGGATCGGTTCGCCGAGGAGTTCGGAGGTGATGCCGGAGGCGATGATGCCCGACGTCTTGCCCTGATCGTGCGCGGTGCCGATAGTGGTGTAGCGCTTGATGTGCTCCACCGACCGGATACCGGCGCCGATCGCGCGGGCGATGTCGGCGACGGTGGCGTCACGCTGCACGTCGACGAACTGGGTTGACTGGTCGCCTTCGGGTACTCGCCAGAGGACGAGGCCTGGGGTGGTGGGGGTTTCGTCGTTTCGACGACGCGACTCCGCTAGCGCTTCGTCGCTGCTGAACGAGCGGGTGCTGGCGTCAGGGGTGGCAGTGGGAGTCTCGAATCCGAGATCGGTGAGCGCCGTCGTCGCGGTCTCCTCCCCGTCGCGGATGTCGCCGGGGGTGTCGAAGACACCGTTGGCGGCACCGGCGACGCTCACCCCGTCGAGCTCGGCGCCGGGCACGAACGCGCCGAGTGCGTCGTCGTAGCGCAGCTGTCCGCGGGCCTGACTGAACAGGTGCACCGCCGGGTTCCAGCCGCCGCTCACGAGGAGCACGTCACAGGCCAGGACGGGCGGGCCGGACGTACCGGACACCAGCGCGTGGCTGACCCGGCCGTTGCCGCGGGTGCCGGTCACCACGGATCCGGGGCGGACGGTGATGCCGCGCCGGGCGCAGTGGTCCAACAGATGCTGCGGGACCTCGTCGCGGGCGTCGATGATCGCGTTGATCGCGACACCGACATCGTGCAGGTCGAATGCGGCGAGGTAGGCGCTGTCGTTGGTGGTGAACACCACGGCCTGCGTGCCGACCTTCACACCGTAGCGGTGCAGGAAGGTACGGGCGCTGTGCGCCAACATGATTCCGGGACGGTCGTTGTCGGAGAACACCACCGGGCGTTCGTGGGCGCCGGCCGCGACGACGATGTGCCGGGCGCGGATCCGCCACACCCGTTGCCGGCTGATCGCGGCGGGGGCGTCGTTGCCGAGATGATCGGTGCGGCGTTCCAGGGCGAGCACGAAGCCGTCGTCGTAGTGGCCGAAGGCAGTGGTGCGCTGCAGGTGCAGCGCCTCGGGATAGGTGGCGAGTTCGGCGACGGCGTCGGCCACCCAGTCGAGCGCGGGACGGCCGTCGATGGTGTCGGTGGTGCCGAGCAGCGCTCCGCCGGCCTCGCTCTGCTCGTCGATCAGCACCACACGGGCGCCGGCACGGGCGGCGGTCAGTGCGGCGGCCAGCCCCGCGGGTCCGGCACCGGCGATCAGGACGTCCGTGTGCACATGTGTCGCATCGTATTTCGCGGTGTCCGGGATCTCGGCGAGGCGGCCCTGGCCGGGGATGCCGCGGGCGACGAGGCCGTCGAAGAGTTCCACGGTGGTGGCCAGCAGCATCGGCTCGGGGAACGGAGCCTCGATCTGCACGAGGCCACCGGTGTCCTCGGCCCAGGCGGCGGTGAAGCCGCGGGGGCGGCCGAGTTTGATGCTGGTGGTGACCTGGTGGATGCCGTTGGCCAGCAACGCGGAGGCGAGGGTGTCACCGCGATGCCCGGTCAGCTCACGGTCACCGAAGGTGAAGGTCAGGGTGGAGTCGCGGTCCACGCGGCCACCGGTGGAGGTGCGGAATGGTGCGGTCATGAGATGCTGGGCTTCTGCTCGTCGAGGCGGTACACGTCGTGGAATTTGTAGGTGGCGGTGTCGCGCAGCGCGTTGAACCAGCGGCGGCATCCGGCGTTGTGGCTCCAGCGTTCGGCGAAGACACCCTTGGGGTTGTCCCGGAAGAACACGAAGTGGGCCCACTGTTCGTCGTCGAGGGCCTGCGGGTCCTCGGGGTAGGCGACGTGCGCCTGTCCGCCGTAGTGGAATTCGGTCTCCTCGCGCGGTCCGCACCAGGGACATTCGATGAGTTGCATTGTCTGGCTCCAGTTGTCGCGGGATCAGTGGGCAGGATCAGTGGGCGACGCCGGCGGCGCCGTGTTCGTCGACGAGGGCGCCGGTGACGAAGCGGTCGAGTCCGAACGGCTCGACGTACTCGTGCGGGCGGTCGTTGGCGATGGTGTCGGCCAGACACCAGCCCAGACCTGGCGTGACCTTGAATCCGCCGGTGCCCCAACCCGCATTGAGATACAGGTTCTCGTACTGGCCGCCGCGTCCGACGATCGGCGAAGCGTCAGGGCAGACGTCGACGATGCCGGCCCAGGTGCGCAGCAGGTGCGCGCGGGCGAAGACGGGGAACAACTCCACCGCGGCTGCCATCTGGCGTTCGATGATGTGGAAGGCGCCGCGCTGACCGTAGCCGTTGTAGGCGTCGACACCCGCGCCCATCACCAGCTCGCCCTTGTGTGCCTGGGACACATAGACATGCACCGCGTTCGACATCACGATCGTCGGGTGCACGGGCTCGAGCAGTTCGGACACCAACGCCTGCAAGGGATGACTCTGCAGCGGGGTGCGGATGCCGAGCATGTCGGTCAGCGTCGAGGTGTGCCCGGCGGCGCAGAGCGCGACCTGTCCGGCGGCGATGTCGCCGCGGGTGGTCTTCACGCCCGTCACCCGGTCGCCGTCGGTGGTGAAGCCGGTGACCTCGCAGTTCTGGATGATGTCGACGCCGGCCTGATCGGCGCGACGCGCGAAACCCCAGGCGACGTAGTCGTGTTTGGCGATCCCGGCTCGTGGCTGATACGTCGCGCCGAGCACCGGATAGCGGATGTCGCTCGAGATGTTGACCAGCGGGCACAGTTTCTTGACCTCGTCGGGATCGACCCATTGGGCGTCGATGCCGTTGAGCTTGTTGGCCTCCACCCGACGCACGCTCTCCCGGACGTCCTGCAGGCTGTGCGCGAGGTTGAGGACGCCACGCTGGCTGAACAGGATCGGGTACTCGAGGTCCTCTTCGAGACCTTCCCACAGCTTGAGTGCGTGCTCGTAGATTCGTGCGCTCTCGTCCCACAGATAGTTGGAGCGAATGAGGGTGGTGTTGCGCGCCATGTTGCCGCCGGCCAACCAACCCCGCTCGAGCACAGCCACATTCGTGATGCCGTGGTTCTTGACAAGGTAGTGGGCGGTGGCCAGTCCGTGGCCGCCGCCGCCGACGATCACCACATCGTAGGACTTCTTCGGTTCTGGTGTGCGCCAGAGGAAGTCGGGGTGATCGGGGAGGTGCGCGCCGGGGCGGTGCACCGATGCATCTGTGGTCACAGCGTCTCCTGAGCAGCGTCGAGGTCGGGGTAGAGGGGGAAGCGGGCGGCGAGTGCCTCGACACGGTCGCGCAGGGCGGCGAGGGTGTCGTCGTCGGTCTCGGGTCGCAGAGCGTAACTGATGACGTCGGCGACCTCGCGGAACGCGTCGAGGTCGAATCCGCGGGTGGCCAGGGCCGGGGTGCCGATCCGGACGCCGGAGCTGATCATCGGCGGGCGCGGATCGAACGGAACGGCGTTGCGGTTCACGGTGATTCCGACGCGGTGCAGGCGGTCCTCGGCCTGCTTGCCGTCGAGTTCGGAGTCGCGGAGATCGACCAATACCAGGTGCACGTTGGTGCCGCCGGAGACGACGTTGATGCCGGCGGCCTTCGAATCGTCGGCGAGCAGGCGGTCGGCGAGGATCTTCGCACCGTCCAGGGTGCGCTGCTGACGTTCGACGAAGGCGGGTTCGCCGGCGAGCTTGAACGAGACGGCCTTGGCGGCGATCACGTGCTCCAGCGGTCCGCCCTGCTGTCCGGGGAACACCGACGAGTTGAATTTCTTCGCGAGCGCTTCGTCGTTGGTGAGGATGATGCCGCCGCGCGGGCCGCCGAGGGTCTTGTGGGTGGTGGAGGTGACCACGTGTGCGTGCGGCACCGGCGACGGATGCAGCCCGGCCGCGACCAACCCGGCGAAGTGGGCCATGTCGACCATCAGGTAGGCGCCCACCTCGTCGGCGATGCGGCGGAACTCGGCGAAGTCGAGCTGACGCGGATAGGCCGACCAGCCGGCCAGGATCAGCTTGGGCTTGCGTTCGCGTGCAATGCGTTCCACCTCGGCCATGTCGATGCGGTGATCGTCCTCGCCGACCTCGTAGGCGGCGACGTCGTAGAGCTTGCCGGAGAAGTTCAGCTTCATGCCGTGGGTCAGGTGGCCGCCGTGGGAGAGCGACAGGCCCAGAATGGTGTCGCCCGGGGTGAGCAGCGCCGCCATGGCGGCGGCGTTGGCCTGGGCACCCGAATGTGGTTGCACGTTGGCGTATTTCGCGCCGAACAGTTCGGTGATGCGGTCGATGGCGAGCTGCTCGATGACGTCCACGTGTTCGCAGCCGCCGTAGTAGCGACGACCGGGATAGCCCTCGGCGTACTTGTTGGTGAGCACCGAGCCCTGCGCCTGCATCACGGCCAGCGGCGCGAAGTTCTCGCTGGCGATCATCTCCAGCGTGCTCTGCTGCCGGTCGAGTTCGTCGGAGATCGCGCTGTACACGGCCGGGTCAAGAGCGGCGAGCTGCTCGGTGAGAAGGGGATTGGCGGCGGGCGCCGCGGCGCGGGTCGCGGTGTCGATGGTCAAGGAATCGCCTTTCTGGGCTGACTAATCGATGACTGGTATATCAACTGTGGACTAGAGTAAGATCAGTTTCCGTCGGCGTCAACAGTTTGCGCCATATACGAGGTGAGAGGGACGATGATGACCTTGGCCAGCATCGAGATCGCCGTACCGGATTCGGTGACGAATGCCGATCGTGCCTACGACATCGTGCTCGAACGACTGGTCATGCTCGACATCCGACCCGGCGCGCCGATCAACGACGACCACCTCGCCGCGGATCTCGGATTCGGCCGTACCCCCGTCCGGGAGGCACTCAAGCGACTCGAACGCGAACGCCTGGTGATCGCCTATCCGAGGCGCGGCACCTTCGCCACCGCCGTCGACATGACGGACCTCGCCGACATCTCCGAGATCCGCAAACAGATCGAGCCGATGGCCGCGGCACGCGCGGCGACGTCGGCAAGCGCCGAGTCGCGGGCGCGGTTGTCCGCGATGGCGGCCGGTATCGCCGCGATCGAGGACACCGACGATCCCCGCGAGGTGATGCGCCGCGACGTCCACGTACACCGCGAGATCTACCGTGCGTCGGGAAATCCGCACCTCGAGCAGATCCTCGTCGGACTCGACGCGCACGCCACGCGGATCTGGTGTCTGTTCCTCGACCGGCTCTCCGACGTCGCAGCCCATGTGCGCGAACACATCCCGCTGATCGAGGCGATCGTCGCGGGGGACGCCGAAACTGCGGCCGAACTGACCCGTGACCATGTTGTCGGCTTCGAGGCGGCGGTGCGGGCGTTGCTGTAGACGGATTGATATATCATTTGCGCATGACTGCGCTGGATTTCGACGGGCTGGGCCTCGACACCGAGCCCGCATCGCTGGCCGACCGGGCCTACCAGACCATCCAGGACAAGCTGATCATGCTGGAGATCAAGCCGAACGACGCGATCGTGGAGAGCGACCTGGCGACCGAACTCGGGGTGGGCCGAACGCCCGTCCGAGAAGCCCTGAAGCGGCTCGAGGCGGATCGGTTGGTCGTCTCGTTCGCCCGGCGTGGCACGTTCGCCACCGGTGTCGACGTCGCCGACCTTCGGCACATCTCGCAGATCCGGGTCAACCTCGAACCCGTTGCCGCACGGGCGGCCGCGCAGAACGCGTCGTCGACGACCCGCGCCCAGCTGATCGACCTCGCCGACCGGATCGCGGCCCTCGACATCGAGAACATCTCCAAAGACGAACTCATGCGCTGGGACATCTGGGTGCATCGCGCGATCTACCGCGCCGCCGGCAACCCGCACCTCGAGGATGTCCTGATCCGCTACGACAATCTCGCCACCCGCATCTTCTGCATGTTCCTCGACCGTCTACCGACCGTCGGCGGGCACGTGCAGGAGCACATCGACTTGTTGCGCGCGATCGCCGCCGGTGATGGTGACGCGGCGGCCCAGATCGCGCTCGACCATGTCACGGACTTCGAGAAGGCGATTCGCGCGGTCGTGTGAGGTTGGCGGGCGGTAGGTCTCGATACGCGTCGGGCTCGCTGCGCTCGCTCGTCGCTACTCGACCGGCGGATACCGTGGTCGTCGTTCGCTCGTCGCTACTCGACCGGTGGATGTCGTTGTCGTCGTTCGCTTGTCGCTACTCGACCGGCGGATACCGTGGTCGCCGTTCGCTCGTCGCTACTCGACCGGCGGATACCGTGGTCGCCGTTCGCTCGTCGCTACTCGACCGGCGGATGTCGTTGTCGTCGTTTGCTCGTCGCTACTCGACCGGTGGAGTTCCCCGTTGGTCGAGTAAGGCACCGAGCGCAGCGAGGCGCCGCATCGAGACCACTGTCGCCGAGCTCAGTTGAAGACCACCGTCCGGTGGCCGTGGAGCAGCACTCGATTCTCGCAATGCCAGCGCACGGCCCGGGAGAGCGCGAGGGCCTCGGCATCCTGGCCGACGGTCGCCAGGCGGGCGGGGTCATACGAGTGGTCGATGCGGATCACCTCTTGCTCGATGATCGGGCCCTCGTCGAGGTCGGGGGTGACGTAGTGGGCGGTGGCGCCCACCTGTTTCACACCGCGGTCGAACGCCTGGTGATATGGCTTGGCGCCCTTGAAACCGGGGAGAAAGGAGTGGTGGATGTTGATCGCCCGACCACGCAGGGCCGTGCAGGTCTCGTCGGACAGAATCTGCATGTAACGCGCGAGAACCACGAGGTCGGCGTCGAACTCGTCGACGAGCTCGAGCAGGCGGCCTTCGGCTTCGGCCTTGGTGGTCGGGGTCACGGGTACGTGATGAAACGGTAGTCCGGCGGCCTCGGCCATCGGGCGCAGTACCTCGTGATTGGAGACAACGGCGACCAGTTCTCCTCCGAGGGTCCCGGCGCGCCAGCGGAAGATCAGGTCGTTCAGACAATGTCCCAGCGTCGAGACCATGACGATCACGCGCGGCGCGGTGGCGTCGTCGAATCGGTAAGTCATGCCGAAATCCGAAGCAACCGAACCAAATTCGTCACTCAGCTGGCGAGCATCCACGTCGTCGTCAGCACACGCGAAGGTGGTACGCAGGAAGAACGACTGACTGAGCGGGTCGTCGAACTGCTGGTGCTCGACGATGTCGCTGTTGTGCGTGAACAGGAACCTGCTGACGGCATGCACGATCCCGGGACGCTGCGGGGAACTCAGGGTCAGGGTGAGGTGGTGCGTCATGGGCTGAAATCTCCTGATCGGGGTGTTGATCGTCGTCGGCGGTGGCGGAGAGGTGGCGAGCGCACCGAGATACAGTCGACAACTGATATACCAAGGTAAGCGCTGGTGACCGGAGAAGTCAATAGGCCGGCCCGCTCCGATGCTCATTGCGCATCGAGTTGCTGATTGGGCAACACGGACAACGGTGCGTATGGTTGCGTCATGAGCAACGCGAGTTCTGAGGTCGCCGGCGGGGGTGTGCAATCGGTCGACCGAGCGCTCCAGGTGCTCGAAATCCTCGCGCGACTCGGCGAGGCCGGCGTCACGGAAGTGGCCGCCGAGATCGGTGTGCACAAGTCCACCGCATCCCGGTTGCTCGCCGCGCTCGAAGAGCGCGAGATGGTGGAGCAGACCCAGGACCGGGGCAAGTACAAACTCGGATTCGGCATTCTGCGTCTGGCCAACGCCGTCTCGGGTGGCCTCGACGTCACTCGGCAGGGGCGCGAGATCGCTCAACGGCTGGCCACCGAGGTCGGCGAGACCGTCAACATCGCGGTGCTGCGATCGCACTACGCCGTCAACCTCGACCAGGCGCGCGGCCCGTCGGCGATCGGTGCCCATGACTGGGTGGGCGAATTGACACCCCTGCACGCGACGTCGAGCGGCAAGGTGTTGACCGCCTTCATGTCCGAGGACGAGCGCCACGATCTGCTGCGTTCCGCGGGCATGCCACAGCTCACGAAACATACCCTGACCTCGATTGCCGATCTCGATCGGCAACTGGACCTGGTCGTGCGAGATGGCTTTGCCGTCACCGTCGAAGAGTTCGAGGAGGGTCTGACGGCGGTCGCCGCACCGATTCGCGATCACTTCGGCGCGGTCATCGCGGCCATCAGTGTGTCCGGTCCCGTCTACCGGCTGAGCGAGGCGAAGGCCCGTGAGATCGTGCCCCTCGTCGTGGCGGCGGCGGCTGATGTCAGCTGGCGAATGGGCTACCAGGGCTGAGGTCGACGTGAGTCGCCTGTGTCGACGTGCAGGATGTCGGATTCGTCGTTAATATATCTATTGTCGTTAACTCATGTTAGTGTCGTCACACCCATGTGAGCCACGTCATGATCGACACGGCGGTGCGTGGGCGGGCAGCCCATATCTCATCTGCGGGCAGCAATCTTCGACATCCCGACGGCAAATGTCACCGCCACAGGAGATCCATGTGACAACTCGGCACGACGACCCACCCGACACGACATCTGAAGGCGACGACGGTCTCTCGGGCGATCCCGGAGCATCCACCGACCCCGGCCCGGCATCCGGGGAGTTCGACGCCACCTCCCGCAATCTCCGACCCGTCACAGACCCGATAGTGTTCGGCGTCGCCGCAGTCAGCGTGGTGGCGGTCATCGTCTGGGGACTGCTTGCGCCGGAAGCGTTCTCGAACACCATGTCCGGGGTGCTGTCCTGGGTCGTCACCAACCTCGGGTGGCTGTTCATCATCTCGGCGACCTGCTTCGTGTTGTTCGTGTTCTGGCTCGCCTTCAGCCGGCACGGACGCATCCCCCTCGGTCGAGACCGCGAGAAGCCGGAGTTCAACACCGTCAGTTGGGTCGCGATGATGTTCAGCGCGGGCATGGGGATCGGCCTCATCTTCTGGGGTGTCACCGAGCCGCTCACCCATTTCGTCAAACCTCCACCCGGACTGGCGGATTCAGCGGCGGGGACGGCTCTGGCGACGGCCCTGTTCCATTGGGGCCTGCATCCGTGGTCGATGTACGCGGTGGTTGGGTTGTCGATCGCCTACGGCACGTTCCGTCGGGGGCGGCGCCAGTTGATCAGTTCGTCGTTCATCCCGCTCCTCGGTAGGAAGAGGGCCGAGGGCCCGATCGGCAAGATCATCGACATCCTCGCGATCTTCGCGACGATGTTCGGCACGGCGGCCTCGCTCGGCCTCGGTGCGCTGCAGATCGGTTCCGGCATCGAGGTCCTCGGTTGGGTGGGGCAGGCGGGCACGATGTTGCTTGTCGCCGTCGTCGCGCTGCTCACCCTGGCCTTCGTTGCGTCGGCCGTGTCCGGCGTCTCGCGGGGTATCCAGTGGCTCTCGAACATCAACATGGTGCTCGCGCTGGTGCTGGCGGTATTCGTGTTCGTTCTCGGGCCGACCGTTCTGATCCTCGATCTGCTGCCGATGGCGCTGGGCGAGTACGCCGCGAGTATCGCCGGCATGTCCGCCCGCTCCGGTGCGGCAGGTGCGGACACCCAGGAGTGGCTGTCGTCCTGGACGATCTTCTACTGAGCGTGGTGGATCTCCTGGACGCCGTTCGTCGGCATGTTCCTGGCGCGGATCAGCCGCGGCCGCACGATCCGGCAGTTCGTCGTGGGTGTCATTCTGATTCCGACGACGGTGAGTCTCGTCTGGTTCGTGATCTTCGGCGGCGCCGGTATCGGGCAGCAACGCTCGGGTATCGACCTCTACGGCGACGGCGATGCCGAGTCGACCCTCTTCGGTCTGCTCGACCACCTACCACTGGCCGGCTTCTCGTCGCTGTTGGTGATGGCGCTGGTGGCCATCTTCTTCGTGTCCGGCGCCGACGCCGCATCCATGGTGATGGGGACGCTTTCTCAGCGCGGTTCGCTGCACCCCACGAAGTGGGCGGTCGCGTTCTGGGGCCTGGCGACCGGTGGGGTGGCGGTCTTGATGCTCTGGGCGGGCGGCACCGACGCACTCAGTGGCCTGCAGACGATGACCATCATCGTCGCGGCGCCGTTCGTGTTCGTGATGATCGGCATGTGCGTCTCCTTGTACAAGGACGTGACCTCCGACCCGCTGGTCGCGCATCTGCGTAACCGGGCCCCCGACAAGACCAAGGCGCCGCGCGACATCCTCACCCCCTACTGACAGCGGTCGCGCGTAAGTTACCGGCGCGTCAATAACGCTGTAATGCACCACCTTCCACCCGGTCCGGCCCTCGCCGGGCCGGGTGATGTGGTCTCTGGCGGCCGATCGCGCCTGTCCGATCGCCGGCGGTTGCGTAACGGCTGAAAAAACTCTGCCGTCACCGCTTGACATGCGCTTGTGGTGAACCGCACACTGTTGCGTAATACGAATCATGTTTCGTAATACGCACTCCAATTGAAGAAGCTCAGCGCGACTCGCAGAACTCCGATGTGATCGAAAGGCCGACCATGCTTGAAGTCTGTCCCCTCTCCGACCTGCCTCCGGGGGAGGCCCTCCGGGTCGACATCGAGCCCCCGATCGCGGTGTTCCACACCGAGGAAGGGGAGCTGTACGCCCTCGACGACACGTGCTCGCACCAGGACGCGTCCCTCGCCGACGGCTGGGTCGAGGGCTGCGAGGTCGAGTGCCCGCTGCATGCGTCGAAGTTCAACCTGTGCACCGGCGCCGTGGACGCACCACCGGCCAAGCTGCCGGTCCGGGCGCACACCGTGCACGTCGCCGACGGCATCATCCACGTCGAGTTGAGCACCGAGAAGCCGAACCTGCCGCCGGACATCCGCGCACGCCTGGCCCAGGAGGCGCAGGCATGAAGCACGTCGCCATCGTCGGTGCGTCGCTCGCCGGGCTGTCCGCCGCCCGCGCGCTGCGCACCCAGGGCTTCGACGGCCGGGTCACCGTGATCGGCGACGAGGCCCGCCGTCCCTACGATCGTCCGCCGCTGTCGAAGGAGTTCCTCGCGGGCACGATGACCGAGACCGACCTCGCTCTCGAGACCGACGACGATGACGCCCTCGACGCCGAGTGGATTCTCGGCAACGCCGCAGTAGGTCTCGACGCAGGCTCTGGCGCAATCGAACTCGCCGACGGCTCGCGCATCGACGCCGATGGCGTGGTCCTGGCCACCGGATCCCGCGCACGACGCTGGCCGGGCTGCGAATCGCTGGCCGGAGTGCACGTGATCCGCACCATCGACGACGCCCTCGCGCTGCGCGACGATCTCCGCCCCGGTGCGCGGCTCGTGGTGATCGGAGCCGGCTTCATCGGCGCCGAAGTCGCCTCCACCGCACGCAAACTCGGCATGGAGGTCACCGTCGTCGAGGCCGCGCCGACGCCGCTCGCCATCCAGCTCGGAGCTCGGCTCGGCTCGGTGGTGGCCGCCGCTCACGTGACCAACGGGACCGAGTTGCACTGCGGCGTCGGTGTCGCCGGATTGACCGGTACCGAGCGGGTGACCGGCATCGACCTCACCGACGGACGCCATATCCCGGCCGACGTCGTGGTGGTGGGCATCGGCGGCATCCCGAACACCGAATGGCTCACCGGGAGCGGCATCGAACTCGGCAACGGCGTCCTCTGCGGGGCCGGCGGCCAGACCACCGTCCCGAACGTCGTCGCGGTCGGCGACTGCGCCGCATGGTACGACGAATCCTGTGGTGCCCCAAGACGAGTCGAGCACTGGACGGGTGCTCTGGAACGACCGGCGATCGCCGTTTCGACCCTCCTCGCCGGCGGCACGCACTGCGGCACCGTGGCCAAGGCCCCGTACTTCTGGTCCGACCAGTACGGTTCCCGCATCCAGTTCGCCGGCGTCGCACAGGCCGACGACGAGGTCACCATCGAGATCGGTAGCTGCGAGGAACGAAGCTTCGTCGCCACCTACCGCCGCGACGGCCGCCTGGTCGCCGTCCTCGGTGTCGATCAGCCCCGACAATTCACCCGCTGGCGTCGTCAACTCGCGACTGCGCCGGCTCCTGCCTGACCCGCTGTACCCAGCCCCACACGACATCTTTGGAGGAAGACACGATGACCACTGCCCCTGAAGCCCCCGCCCTGCCCGAGAGCCTCATCTCCACCCTGCCCGGCCACTACTACACCGACCCTGCGGTGTTCGCTCTCGAACAGGAGAAGGTGTTCGAGGCCATGTGGTTCTGCGTCGTCCGCTCGGCCGACCTCGACAAGCCCGGCGCGTTCAAGACGGTCACGGTCGGCCGGGAGAGCGTCCTGGTCAGCCGGTCCCGCAAGGGCGATGTGCGCGCGTTCTACAACGTGTGCCGACACCGGGGCGCGCGGCTGTGCACCGAGGAGAGCGGCGAGGTGCGCCGATCGTTCCAGTGCCCGTATCACGCCTGGACCTACGACCTCGACGGCAAGCTCATCGCCGCCCCGAACCTGACCAAGATGCCCGACATCGACCGCCAGGAGTACGGCCTGACCAAGATCGCGGTCCGCGAATGGCTCGGCTATGTCTGGGTGTGCCTGGCCGACGAACCGCCGTCGTTCGAGGACACCGTGATGCAGGAGATCGTCGATCGGCTCGGCGATGTGGAGTCGATCGATCACTACACGATCGCCGACCTCGGTCTCGGCGAGCGCAAGGTCTACGACGTCAAGGCCAACTGGAAGCTCATCATCGAGAACTTCATGGAGTGCTACCACTGCGCCACCATCCATCCCGAGCTCACCGAGGTGCTGCCGGAGTTCGCCGACGGCTACGCGGCCCAGTACTACGTGGGTCACGGTGCCGAATTCGGTGACGACGTCAAGGGATTCACCGTCGACGGCTCCGAGGGCTTCGACCACATCCCCGGTGTCGGCGACGACCAGGACCGCCGCTACTACGCGATCACGGTGCGCCCGCAGGTGTTCGTGAACCTCGTGCCCGACCACGTGATCATCCACCGGATGTTCCCGATGGCCGAGGATCACACCATCGTCGAATGTGACTGGCTCTACATGCCGCACGTCGTCGAATCGGGCAAGGACGTCAGCCGTTCGGTCGAACTCTTCCACCGCGTCAACTCCCAGGACTTCGAGGCCTGCGAGCGCACCCAACCCGCGATGAGCTCGCGCACCTACCGCAACGGCGGTGTGCTGGTGCCCAGCGAGCACCACATCGGTGAGTTCCACAACTGGCTGCAGGCCAAGATCGCCGAGTGAACTGACCGACTGCGCTGTACGACGATCGGCCCCGGACCCGAAGGTCCGGGGCCGATTGCATTGGTGGGGCAACCGGACTGCCGGCTTCTGAGCGCGCGCCCTCCGATGCGGCGCCGAAGTAATCTGTGCCGCTGCAGGCGGTCAGCGTGGGCTGGGAAGAGTCGCAACCCTTTTCGCTGATCGATCTCGGTGCGGTCGTCGCAAGCTCCTCCCTTACTCGATCCAAGGAGTAAGCCCGCGAGCTTGCGCCCTTCGATGCGCTCGCAAGCCCGCTTATTCAGGAACCGGCCGCGCATCGAGATCAACGGTGAACGAGATCTCGATGCGGACCCTCGCAAGCTCGGGGCCTTACTCGATCAGCGGGGTGTGGCGACTCTTCGGATCACGTTCGCTCGCTTACTCATCAGCGGGGTGTGGCGACTCTTCGGATCACGCTCGCTCGCTTACTCATCAGCGTGGAGGGACTTTTCGGATCACGCTCGCTCGCTCACTCGATCAGCGGATCGCTCTTCGGGTCGGCGGGTGCGGCCGACCAGCGGAGGGCGGTTCTGTATCACAGAGAGGCGCTGCAGCGTTGTGCTGCAGCGCCTCTCGCGTTCCTCCGGGCTGGGTCAGGCGGTCACGTCTGCCGCCGCGGCACGATCATCACCGGGACCGGTACATGCCGGATGATCTTGGACGCCGCAGACCCGAGGAAGACCTGGGTGAGTGGGCCGGCCGCGCCCGAGCCGAACAGCAGCATGTCTCCGGACTTCCAGGCGATGTCGTCGACGGCGGACCCCCAGTCGGTGCCGGCACCGATCACCAGATCGACGTCGGGGAGGGAGACCGTCTTGCGTGCCTCGTCCAGTTGCGCGCCAACGGCTTCCATCGTCTTCTGCGCCCACTGTTTCAACACCAGGATCTCCGCGGACTGCTCGACCGCGCCGCCGAACATGGCTGTCGGACGGACGGTGAAGGACGCGATCCGCAGATCCACCTTCCAGCGTTTGGCCAGCTCGGCGCCGGTGTGGATGAGTTTCACCGTGTCGGCCCCACCCCCGTAGGAAATGGTGAGGCGCTGCAACGGAATCGGTGACAATGGATATCCGCGGGGAGCGATCGCCACCGGGACGGCAGCGGTGTGAACGAGCCGTTCGGTGACACTGCCGAGGGCGATACGACCTAGCAATCCCGACGACGACGAACCCACCACGACGACGCTCGCCTGATGTTCGGCGGCGAGTTCCATGAGCCCCCGCGGGATCGAATTCGCCTGGTGGATCACCAGACTGATGTCGAGGTCGGTGCGCATCGCGGCGACGACGGCTTCCAGCGACGCCATCGCGCGGGTGCCCAGATGCGCCTGGTACTCCCGTTCGACCTGATCCCCGGCCAACGGCTCGCTCTTCTCGAGAACCGCTGCCGCGACTATCTTCTCGCCGGTGGTGCGGGCGATCTGAGCGGCCAGATGCAGTGGGGCGCTGCCCTGTCGGCTTGCACTGAAGCCGGCGATGATCGTCACTGGGCGAGCTCCGCGCGCGATGCGGAAGCCGCAACGACGTGGGTCACGGGGATCTTCGGGAAGTCCGTGCGAGCGCGGTCGACGACGTCGAAGCGATGCCAGACCGAGGTCTCCGGGGGCAGCGTGGCGATCACGATCTGATCCGGTTTGAACGTGTCGACGGCATCGGCAAGGGCGCGCAGGGGTCGGTAATCCCCGCGGACGCCCTCGACATCGAGGTTCTCCGAGCGCATCGTCATCACCGTGTGGTCGAGCCGTTCCTGTGCGGCCTGCTGGGTGGCCTCGAAGACGTCGAGCGGGCCGTGGGTGGCCGCGACCCCGGTTTCGATCGGGCTGTCGGGGACGACGACGAGATACTTGGCGTTGCGGGCCGCGCCGATGCCCTGCAGTTCGCTCAGAAGCTCGGCGGAGTCGGCGGTTTCGTTGGCCAACACCAGGACTCGAGATGCCGGCTTGCTTGCCGCCGCGCCCTCGACCTCGGGTCGGCGTGCGATGAACCATTTGTTGGCCAGGTACAGCACGATGACCACA
Source organism: Gordonia sp. NPDC003424 (assembly GCF_053588655.1). Lineage (NCBI taxonomy): Bacteria > Bacillati > Actinomycetota > Actinomycetes > Mycobacteriales > Gordoniaceae > Gordonia > Gordonia sp. NPDC003424. The sequence continues at coordinate 207,673 of NZ_JBSFQJ010000008.1, read as the reverse complement.
GCCCACGAGAGCAGACTCAGCACCAGCTGCGATCGGCTGTCGGACTCGATGCCCATCTGGGCCAGAATCGCCACGATCGCGGCGATCGTGAGGATCGACAGGACCGGGAAGAACCACATCTTGACCCGCAGGTGCCCCGATCCTTCGCGGTAGCGCAGGACGATCTGCGAGATGCCGATCAGGCAGTAGACGAACAGGATGATCGCGCCACTCGAGTTGAGCAGGAAGGCGAAGACCGTGTTGGGGGAGATTGCAGCCGCGATCACGCAGAGGAAACCGACGATCGACGACACCAGGATGGCCACCGCCGGGACACCGCGGCGGGTGACCTTGACGAACTGCTGTGGTGCCTCCCGGCGGGCGGCGAGCACGAACAGCATGCGCGATGCGGTGTACATCCCCGAGTTCAGGCAGCTCAGCACCGCTGTCAGCACCACCGCGTTCATGATGTGGTCCGCGTAGGGGATACCCATCTCGGAGAACGCCGCGACGTACGGGGAGGCGGCCAGGGTGTCGTCGTTCCAGGGGACGATCGTCACCAGGAGGAACATCGATCCGACGTAGAAGAGCGCGATACGCATGATGACCGAGTTGGCGGCCTTGGCCACGGCGCGCTCGGGATCATGGGACTCGGCGGCCGCGATCGTCGCGACCTCGGCGCCGGTCATCGAGAAGATGACGGTCACGATGGCCGCGGTGATCGCCCACGCACCGTTCGGGAAGAATCCGCCGTGCTCGTACAGGTTCGAGAAGTCCATCGCCTTGTGCGGCCACAGACCGAACACGTACGCGGCGCCGACGGCCAGGAAGATGATGATCGCCGTGACCTTGATGCCGGCGAACCAGAACTCGAACTCGCCGAAGGACGACACCGAGAGCAGGTTGGTCACGGTCATCGCGGTGAGCAGGACCAGCGAACACAGCCACAAGGGGATGCCGGGTATCCAGTACTGGACGATCTTGGCTCCGGCGATGGCCTCGAAGCCGACGATGATGACCCAGAAATACCAGTAGAGCCACCCGACGGAGAATCCCGCCCAGCCGCCGAGGGCGTTCCGTGCGTAGTCGGCGAAGGACCCTGTCGATGGATTCGCCACGGCCATCTCCGCGAGCATCCGCATCACCATGATGACGATGACGCCGCAGAGGGCGTAGGGGATGAACGCCGCGGGGCCGGTGGCGTGGATGACCACGCCCGAACCGACGAACAGGCCGGCGCCGATCACGCCGCCGATGGCGATCATCCTCAGTTGTCGCTCACTCAGACCCTTTTTCAGTTCGGGTGAAGCACCCATGGGCGCTCTCCAATCTCTCCGAGAAATTCAAGCGCGTCACTGCGCTCTGACGGGGCGACGTGTCCGCGGATACCTCATCGTGCGCCTCATCTGCACGCCCGACCATGGAATCCAACTGATACATCAGTAATATACTGTAAGCCCGGTCACGTATACGCTCAATAGCTGGAGAGAAATACGAGAAATGTCCGTTTAGCGCCCGGTGGTCAGCGCCTCGCGATCCACGTGGTCTTCAGACCGGTGAACTTCTCGATGGCATGGATGGACAGGTCGCTGCCGTACCCGGATGCGCCGAATCCGCCGAACGGGGTGCCGGGCGAGAGTGCGTCGACGGTGTTGATGGACACCGTGCCGGCGTGGAGCGCATCCGACATGCGCAGCGCCCGATCGAGATCGGCGGTCCATGCCGACGCGGCCAGACCGTAGGGCGTGTCGTTGGCCAGGGCGACGGCCTCGTCCTCACTGTCGAAGCCGAGCACCGCGAGCACCGGCCCGAAGATCTCCTCGGTCACGATCGTCGAATCGGTCGGTAGGTCGACGACGACGGTGGGCTCCATGAAGCAGCCGACCTCGCCGATCTGGTTTCCGCCCAGCACAATTCGGCCATCCTGCCGTGCCTTCTCGACATAGCCGAGGACGATGTCGAGCTGTCTGCGCGACACCATCGACCCGGCGGCCGATGCGGCATCGAGTGGATCACCCGGTCGGTATGTCGCAGCTTTCTCGACGACCTTCGCGACGAACTCGTCGAGGATCTCCCGCTGCACCAGTAGTCGGCTATTGGCCGAGCAGACCTCGCCCTGGTTGCCGAAGATCCCGAAGCAGGCCATCTCGGCGGCATGGTCGAGATCGGCGCAGTCGGCGAACACGATGTTCGGGCTCTTGCCGCCGCATTCGAGCCACACCTGTTTCATGTTGGATTCGGCGCTGTAGGCGAGGAACTTCTTACCGACCTCGGTGGAACCGGTGAACGTCAGACAGTTCACGTCGGGATGCAGGCCGAGCGCCCGTCCGGCGGTGGCGCCAAGGCCGGGCACGACGTTGAAGACGCCCGGCGGGATACCCGCGTCGAGGGCGATCTCGGCCATGCGCAGCGCCGACAGCGGCGACTCCTCGGCGGGCTTGAGCACCACCGTGTTGCCGGCCGCCAACGCGGGCGCCACCTTCCAGGCGGCGATGTCGAGCGGGAAGTTCCACGGCACCACCGCGCCCACCACGCCGAGCGGAACCCGGCGCACCATCGCGATGCTGCCGTCAGAGGTGGGCGGTAGCTCGCCGGGCAGCTTGTCCGCGGCCTCCCCGTAGTATCGGAAAACCGCTGCCGCACCGGGTACTTCGACGTCGTACGAGTCGCGGATCGGCTTGCCCATCTCCAGGGTCACCAACAGGGCGAGTTCGTCGATGTGGCGCTCGAGCAGATCGGCGAAGCGGTTCAGGATCGCCCCGCGTTCGGTCGCCGACAGTCCGGACCAGCGTCCGTCGTCGAACGCCCGGCGTGCGGCGCTGACCGCGGCGTCGACGTCGGGGGTGTCGCCCGCCGCCACCGCGGCGAGGACGTCGCCGGTCGCGGGATTGACGACGTCGAACGTGTCACCCGATGTCGCCGGGACCTGCCGGCCGTCGATGACGGCGTTGGTGGGGAACTTGATGGCGGCGGCGCGGTCGTGCCAGTCGATGGACGTGAGATCGGACATGCTGATGGTGGCTTTCTCGGGTCGGGTGTCGGTTCGTGCCGGTCTCGGTCAGGCGAGGTACAGAGCGAACTGCTTGAGCAGAGGCTCGGTGACGCGGTACTCGCCGCGCCAGCCGCGACGCAGAGTGAAGGCCTCGCCGGCCGAATACGTGTGTGCGACACCGTCGTCGCCGGTCAGCGTCACCGAACCCTCGAGCACGCGGGCATATTCGTCGCCGGGATACGACTCGATGTACTCGGTGTAGGGCTGTGCTTCCCACGATCCGACGATGAACTTCTCGTCGTCGCTGGTGAGGTGGATGGCCTCGCGTTCGCGTGGGTCGCCGTCGCGCAGTGTTTCGGTGGTGACGTAGGCGCTGGGCGTCATCGCGGCGCGTGCGGTCTCGTCGGCGCGGACGAGCTCAGGGGTGGTCAGTTCGGTTGTGGTCATCGGTTTCTCCTTTGGTGTGGGCCGGCTCAGCCGACGGGTTCGGTGAGGTCGGCGGATTCGAGGTCGATGGAGTCGGGTTGGGTGCCGGCCGCGCTGCGGGCGCGCAGGTAGCCGGCGACCGCGATGACGCCGAGCACGGCCAGGGTGCCGAGGGTGAACACCTCGAACCGCATCCGGGACACGCCCCACGTGTCGGCGAAGGCGTAGTCGATGCCGAAGAGGCTCTCGAGCGTGCCGGGGAACACGGCCACCCACACGCCCAGCGCCGCCCAGAAGGTCGTCAGGACCACGGCAACCGTCATGCCGGCGCGGCCACCGGGGACTGCGTACGGACGTGGGGTGCCCGCGTGGTTGCGCCGCAGACGAAGTGCGGCCGGGAAGACGAACAGGTAGGCGATCAACGATGTGGAGATCGTGATGGTGAGCACCACGGTGAAGGTGGCCGCGCTGTTGCCGCCGGAGAAGGCGACGCCGGCGAGCATGAAGCCGAGAGCGATTGCGCCGGTGAAGATCCCGACGCGCAGTGGGGCATCGGTGCGCTTGTCGAACTTGGCGAAGTAGGGGAAGAACCCACCGTCGCCGGCGGCGACGGCCAGTGCCCGGTTGGCCGCCATCGCCCAGGTGGCGCCGGTGATCCCGAGGGCGAGGATGAACGCGATCACCGCGATCTTCACCAATACCGAAGCGGCGGGACCGAATACGCCGAACACGGTGTCGACGGCTGCCATGAATCCGGCGATGCCGGTGATCTTGTCGGCGGGCAGCACGAGCAGCAGGGCCAGGACCGGCAGTGCGTAGACGAGGATGCCGACGAAACCGCCGAGCGCGATACCGCGCGGGACGTCGCGCTGCGGGTTGGCCATCTCACCGCCGGCCTGGCTGGGCACCTCGAATCCGACGAGTGAAAAGAGCAGCAGCGGAACGAGTCCCAGGAATCCGGTCATCGTCGGCGACCATGAGACCGCACCGATGCCGTGGAAGCCGTGCTGGATGCCGTAGATGAGAGTGGTCACCAGGAACACCGCCGCGAGGGCCAGTTTCAGGTATGTGCCGAGCCGGAAGATCATGCGTGCGCGCCGCATCGACAGCAGCGTGATGGCAACGGAGCCGACGACGAACGCGATCTTGAACGCGTAGTCGCCGACGGTGCCGGTACCGACCGGCCGGATGAAGCTGCTCCAGGCCTCGGTGCTGATGAAGGCGAGCGAGCCGCCGATCCACAGCGGGTTGATCGACCAGTACATGATGGTGGCGAGCGACCCGGCGAGGCGGCCGAAGGCGCGCTTCACCCACTCGTAGAGGCCACCCTCGTCGGGGAACGCGCTGCCGAGCTCGGCGGTGACGAGGCCGTACGGAATCATCCACAGCAGCGCCAGGACGAGCAGCCAGGTGAATGTCTGGCCGCCGAACGAGGAGATCTCGCCGACCATGTCGAGGCTGATCAGCGCCGACAGGATCATCACCGGGACGTCGAAGCGTTTCAGTGAGTGCCGCAGGTGCATCTCGGTGGGTGGTTCGAGAGTCGATGGTCCGGGCTGTGCTCCCATGTCGTAACTCCTGATCGGTGCGGGTGCGATCGTGCTTTGTACAAGCGTGGGACACCGGGAAGCATCTGTACAGTCGGTCTTTTCTTGCTTTAGGATCGGTCTGATCGATCCAATTGCGGGGCGGACCTGAGCGAGGTGAGTGATGGCCGATTACACGTTGCGGCAACTCGAATACTTTGTGGCAGTGGCCGAGGCGGGCAGTATCACGCGTGCGGCATCGACGGTGCACCTCTCGCAGTCGGCGATGTCCACCGCGCTGACGGATCTGGAAGGCGCACTTGGAGTTCAGCTGCTCGTGCGTCATCACGCCAAGGGCATCACGCTGTCGCCCGCGGGTCGCGAGCTCCTGGTCGCCAGTCGCCAGTTGTTGGCGTCGGCGGCGGACCTGCGGTCGGTGGCACAGGGGTTGGGCGGCTCGCTGTCCGGCACGCTCTCGGTCGGCTGTTTCGAGGTGACCGCGCCGTATCTGCTGCCCGAACTGCTCGCCACCGCCGCCGAGAAACTGCCGAAGCTGGAGTTGCAGACCGCCGAGGTCGATCTCGCCGACCTGGCCGAGGGCGTCGCCGACGGCACCTTCGAGTTGGGTATCGGCTACGACCTCGTCGACGACCCGCGGCTGCGGCGCTGGCCGCTACGGTCGCTGCCGCCGTATGTGTTGGTGGCCGGAGATCATCGACTGGCCGATCGGCGCAAGGTGCATCTGGCCGATCTGGCGGACGAGCCGATGGCTTTGCTCGACCTCCCGCACAGCCGCGATTACTTCCGGCGCGTGTTCGCCGAGGCGGACGTGACGCCGAACGTCCGGTACCGCTCGACGACGGTGGAGACCTGCCGCTCGCTGGTCGGCCGTGGGCTCGCGTACACCGTGCTCAATCTGAAGTCGGCGGTGCCGATGGCGCTCGACGGTCACCGGGTGGCGGCGGTACCGATCGCCGACGACGTGCCCGCGCTCACCATGGTGTTACTGAATGCCGTTGCGGCCAAACCAACCCGACGCGCGAGCGTGGTCGCGGAGTTGTGTCGGGACCTGTTCGGGAGCGACGCGCGCTGAGTTCGGCGGGGAGCCATCCCCGCTGATCGAGTAGCGAAGTCCGAGTGGCGCCGCGCGTATCGAGGAGACCCCGCAGCCTGACCGCTGGTCGAGTAGCGACGTCCGAGCGCAGCGAGGCCGACGCGTATCGAGACCTCGCACACCTGCCCGCCGGTCGAGCAGGCTCCCCTCCGCTGGTCGAGTAAGCGACCGAGCTTGCGAGGCCGCGCATCGAGACCACTTCCGTTGGCAGACAGGTGATCTCGGTCTCGATGCGCACGGCTCCTTCGTCGCCGCGCTTACTCGACCCACCGGATGCGGCGCGTCGCACGCTCGGAGCCTCACTCGGTCGGTGGGAGAATCCCCGCTGGTCGAGTAGCGACGTCCGAGCGCAGCGAGGCCGACGCGTATCCGCCGGGCTGAGCTTGTCGAAGTCGAGACCATCGCGCACGCCGACGATTCTTGTCGTACCCCTGTTATAGGTTGTTGTCAGCAGGAAAGAGAAGATGAAGGGCCGCACCACCGCGCTGTCGGGTGGTGCACGAGTCAGAGATGAATGTGGTTGTCCTGCAGTCATGCCCGCATCTCTGAAAGGCTCGTCGTGTCCGCGTCTGCCGGTTCGCCCACCACACCCTCGGTGTGGCATGAGCTGCCGGCACCCTTTGCCGGGGACATCGCACTCGACACCGTCGACCAGGCACCGACCAACACTCTGCTCACCGGCATGCGCGAACTGCACCGCGGACAGTCCCACCTCGCCTACCGCGAATACCGCTACGCCGCGACCCTCTACGACCGCTACGTCGCCGCCCGCGAGGACACCGACGGGTTCGTCGTGGACGGATTCGCCGACGCCGCCACCCGCATCGCGCAGGTGCTCACCGTGACCCGGTATCGGGCCGAGCGGTTGCTCACCGAGGCGATCGCCCTGCGTGACCGGCTCCCGGAAGAGTTCGAATGTCTCGGCGACGGGGTGATCAGCCCCGCCCAGGCCCGACAGATCATTCTCGACACCGACCTGATCGACGGCCAGTCCTATAGCCCGCAGGTCGATGCCGAGATCGCCCAACGCCTGCGCGCCGGCAGCTACTCCACCCAACGGTTGCGGGACATGGTCGACCGGATCATCTTCCGCCACGACCCCGACGCGGTGCGCGAGCGTCGCAAGGACGCCCTGGACAAACGTGGTGTGTGGGTGGAGAACCGTGGCGACGGCACCGCGGAACTTGCCGCGGTGATGTCGGCGGAGAACGCCCGCATCGCCTTTGCCAACATCGAGGCGGTCGCCGGCCGGGTGTGTGAGCACGACGGCCGCACCAAGAACCAACGGCTCTCCGACGCCGAGTTCGCGCTGCTGAGTGCCAGCGAGTTCGCGTGTGAATGCGGCCGCGACGACTGCCCGGTCACCACACCCACCCTCGACCTCACCACCGACACCGGTGTCGACACCGACCACACCACCGACACCGATGCCGAGACCCGGCCGACCGCGTCAACAGCGCTGGTCCCGGTCGCGCCACGGGTCGTCATCCACGTCGTCTGCGACGAAGCCACCCTCGAGGGCCGAGCGAACAACCCGGGTTTCATGGACGGACACGGCGTCATCGACGACGCCCACGTACGCGAACTCGCGGCCCGATCGGATGCCCGGATCTCCCACTTGATCCCGCCGGGCACCCCGATGGACCCCGACGGGTCGTTCACCCTGCCCGGGTCGATCCCGTCGGACCCGTACCGGTCCAGTACCGCACTGGATGAGTTCATCCGCATCCGGCACGGCTACTGCACCGAACCCGGCTGCGGGACGAGTGCGTGGCAGTGCGACGGCGATCATGTCGCCGAGTACGACCACGACGATCCATCCGCCGGTGGGCAGACGACTTCGGAGAACATGAACCCGAAATGTCGGCCCTGGCACTTGCTGAAAACGTTCGGCGAGTGGCTCGATGACATGGGGCGCGACGACGACGGGCGGCTGCGCACCGAAACCATCACCCCCGAAGGACTCGTCATCCCCGGCGAGGCCGAAACCCTCGAAGACCTCTTCCCCGGGCTGCGCCGTATCCGGTTCACCGCCCGACCCCAAGCCCCACCCCAGAATGCGCCGCCACCGATACCACGGCCGACCCGCACCCGGACTCGGACGGCGAACAAACATGCCCGCAGGCGGGCAGAGAGGAACCGCAACCACAAACGCCACCACGAGGGCCCGCCACCACCGTTCTGAATCCTGCTGCGCCGGTGGGCCCTTCGTGACACAACCGAGTCACGAAGGGCCCGGTCCCGGCTCCACCGTGGTAGCCGGCGCAGGCGCCCGGTCCCCGGCTACACCGTGGCAGCCGGCGCAGGCGTCCGGAACACCGGCTCGATCGACAGCTGCGTCACCTCGCGCCGGAACGGCACCGGGTCGTCGTTCTTGGGCACGTCGAGTTCCTCGGCGAAACGATGCCCGGACCACACGGCGGCCGCGATCGTCGACGGCGCCCAGGCGTCGCCGACGCCGGTGATACTGCGTACGCCGGCGGCCTCCCACTCGTCGCGGCGGTCCTGCAGTGCGGTGTACAGCTCGTCGTGCGGAAGGCGTGCGGTCACCATGACGACGGCGTCGGCGTCGAGTTGCCCTGTGCGGCCGGTGAATCGGCACGCGGTGTCGACGCCGGAGGCGGTAACGGCGGTGATCGCGGTGTCGGTGCGGACCTCCACACCGGCTTCGATGATGCGGGCGCGGATGCGGTGGGCCTCCATGGTGTTTGTCGTCCACTGCGAGACCTGGGGGACCGGGGTCACCAGGGTGACCGAATACCCTTCCTTGGCAAGGAGTTCCGCGAGGACTGCGCCCATGTAGTAGTGATCGTCGTCGAACAGGACGACCCGGTTACCCGTCGGGCGCGTGCCGGCCATGATGTCGTCGGGGGTGATGACCTCGGTGGCCGTGTCGATGTCGATCGGGTGCGTGTGCCAGCGGCCCACGCCGTCGCGACGCCAGGAGGATCCGGTCGCGACCACGACGTGATCGAAGCCGTAGTCCAGGATGTCCTGGTCGGTCATCGGCGACTCGCGATAGACCTCGACGTTGTCGAGTCGGTCGAGTTGCTGCAGGCGGTAGTCGATCACCCGGATCCACGCGGACAGGCCGGGGAGTTTCGACTCGCGCGCCACCCGGCCGCCCAGCGTGCGCGATGCCTCGGTCAGCGTCACCTGGTAGCCGCGATTGCCTAGGGAGCGTGCGGCTTCCAGTCCGGCGGGCCCGGCGCCGACGACGAGGACCGACGACTCCGAGGCGGCCGGTGCGATGCGCTCGGGATGCCAGCCGCGACGGAACTCCTCACCCATGGTCGGGTTCTGGGTGCAGCGGATCGGGGACATGGTGAAGTCGCCGGACACGCACATGTTGCAGCCGATGCACTCGCGGATGTCCTCGAGGTCGCCGCGTTCGATCTTGTTGGGCATGAACGGATCCGCGATCGACGGGCGAGCCGCGCCGATGAGATCGAGGATGCCACTCTTGACGTGACGCACCATGGTGTCGGGCGAGGTGAATCGGCCCACCCCGACGACCGGCTTGGTGGTGAACTGCTTGAGACCGGCGACGAAGGGCTCCTGCTCGGCCTCGGGACCGAATCGTGAAGTGACCGAGTCGTCTTCCCAGCTGCCGAGCACGAGGTCCCACAGATCGGGGTGCTCGCCGATGAGACCGAAGACGTCCTCCATCTCGGCGCGGGTGATGCCGTCGTCCCCGAGGAGTTCGTCGACCGAGATGCGGCAGGCGACGGCGGCCTTGCCGTCGGCGATCTCGCGGGTGTCCTCGAGGATTTCGCGGATGAGGCGGACGCGGTTCTCCAGGCTGCCGCCGTACTCGTCGGTGCGGTTGTTGTAGCGCGGGGAGAGGAAGTGGTGCAATCCGCCGATGGCGTGACCGGCATAGACATAGACGATGTCATAGCCGGCCTTCAGCGAGCGGTGCACCGAATCGGCATGCCATTTGCGGAGATCGACGATGTCGGCCTTGGACATGGCGCGAGCCTGGACCGGGTCGAGGTTCCACGACACGACGGGCAGATGCTGTGGGCCGAGCGGGGTTTCGCGGCTGATCAGGTTCGGACTGTTGAGTCCGTTGTGCGCCAGCTCGATTCCGGCGAGCGCGCCACCCTCGTGGATCTGCTCGGCGATGCGGGCGATCGCCGGCATGTCCTGGTCATCCCAGAGACGCAACTCGATGAACGGGCCGATGTCCGAGGTCGGGTGGATCTCGACCTGCTCGGTGCACACCACCGCCCAGCCGCCCTCGGCCTTCACGCGGCGCATCGCGGCCTCGCCCGAGGGATCGCGGTATCCCATGCCGTTGCAGTGAGGGACCTGGAAGAACCGGTTGCGGGCGGTGACCGGGCCGATCTGGACCGGTTCGAACAAGATGTCGTAGCGAGGGTCGCGCATGAGGATCTCCGTCGAGGGTATTGGGGTCGGCCGGGCTGAGGGCCTCGTTCTTTGCGACCAATCGCAAAGAATGATTCGACGGTATCGCGGTTTTTCCCATGGTCAAAGCCGTAACGGAGATCTCGTCCCACAAAGATCCGATGCCCTACTTCGGTGGAATCGATGCAGATCAGCGAAGTTCGTGGTTGCGCCGAGGGTTGGTGACGAGGCAGTATCGGCAACCATGGCCCGCCCCCGCAGACAAGACGCCCGCCGCGCAGAAATCGTGACCGCGGCGACGGTTGCGATCGCCGAGCGGGGCCTCATCGGACTGCGAGTCAAGGACATCGCCACGGCGGCCGGACTCTCCCCGGGTTCGGTGGCCTACTACTACCCGGAACTCGACGACCTCCTGCTCGCCGTCCACGAGGCGGCCGTCACCCGCTTCTACCGAGAACGGCAAGCCGCGATCGACGGTATCGCCGATCCGGTGCTGCGGCTACGGATACTCATCGACCTCGGCGTCCTCGACCCCGACGATCCGATGGCGGTGGCCCTCTACGAGTTGCACCTGCACAGTTCGCGAGAGAAGCGGCACGCGGAACTGATGTCGCACCTGTTCGAGCTCGAGGTGTCGCTGTACCGCTCGGTGATCGACGACGGGGTGGCGGCAGGGGTGTTCAGCCCGGTCGCCGGCAGCGCACGGATTGCCTCTGCGACAGTGGTTCTCGAGGACGGATTCGGGATACACCTGGTGGGCCGGAACCGGCATATGGATGGTGCCGCGGCGCGGAGTGCAGTGCAGGGATATCTCGCCGCGACGCTCAACTGTGCCGAACTCGTCGGCGGGCGAACGAGGTGAGGCTCGCGCCGTCCCTCACCTCCGCGCGCTCGCACAGCGATTACGCGTCAATTATTGACGCGTAATCGCTGTGCGTGCGCGGTTATCCGGACGGCTCGTCCCGCACAGATTCTCTGGACTCAGCACGCTGTCCAGTACTGCGGGGTCGACGAGGGCCGAGCGCCGCACCAGGTCCGGGATCGATGCACCGGTGGCGATGGCCTCGGCAACCAGCGCCGTCGCGGCTTCGTAGCCGAGGACTGGGTTGAGCGCGGTGGCAATGCCGGCCGAACCGAACACCGTGTCGCGCATGCGATCGGCATTGGCGGTGATTCCGGCGATGCAGCGTTCACCCAACACCCCGACCGCGGCGGTGAGGTGAGTGAGCGACGACAGCATCGCTCGCGCGATGATCGGCTCAAAGGCGTTGAGCTGCAACTGCCCGGCCTCGGCGGCCATCGTCACGGTGAGATCGTTGCCGATCACCTCGAAGGCGACCTGATTGACCACCTCGGGGATCACCGGGTTCACCTTGCCCGGCATGATGCTCGAACCGGCCTGCACCGCAGGCAGATTGATCTCGCCGAGACCTGCGCGCGGGCCCGAGGACAACAGACGCAGATCGTTGCAGATCTTCGACACCTTGACAGCCGCGCGCTTCGTGACGCCGGACAGCTGTACGAAGGAGCCGACATCCGACGTCGCCTCCACGAGATCGCCGGCGGTGGTCAACGGCAGTCCGGTGATGGCGCGCAGGTGGTTGCACACACGTGCGGCATACTCCGGATGGGTGTTGAGGCCCGTACCGATTGCGGTGCCGCCCAGGTTGATCTCGGCGATCAACGCACATGCCTCGTCAATCCGGTCGGCATCCTCGCCGATGGTGACCGCGAACGCGCCGAACTCCTGGCCGAGGGTCATCGGGACCGCATCCTGCAACTGTGTTCGTCCCAGCTTCAGCATGCCGGAGAACTCGTCGGACTTTGCGGCGCAATGTCGAACCAGCTCTCTCAGAGCCGTTGCGAGAGAGCGGGATGCGCTGCCGAGGGCGATCTTCACCGCGGTGGGGTAGACGTCGTTGGTGCTCTGCCCGAGGTTGACGTGCTCGAGAGGATGGATGACGTGGTACGCGCCGCGCGGATGGCCGAGGATCTCCAGGGCTCGGTTCGCGATCACCTCGTTGGCGTTCATGTTGCTCGACGTCCCTGCGCCGCCCTGGATTTGGTCGACCACGAACTGGTCGTGCAGCGCGCCGTTCCTGATCTCCGTGCAGGCGGCGATGATCGCGTCGGCGATGGTGTCGTCGAGCAGGTGCAGTTCTCGATTCGTCTCCGCGGCTGCCTGTTTGACGGCGGCAAGTGCGACGACGAGGTCGGCATGACGGGAGATGGGGACGCCGCTGATCGGGAAGTTCTCGCACGCGCGGGTTGTGTGCACGCCGTAGTAGAGGTCGGCGGGGATGTCGCGGTCGCCGAGGAGGTCGTGTTCGGTGCGGGTGGGGGAGGGTGTCATCGGGCTTTCTTTCTTTGTGGGCGAGGAGGTCTCGATGCGGTCGTCGCAGGCTCCTCCCTTACTCGACCGGCGAAGGTGGAGGTGGTCTCGATGCGGTCGTCGCAGGCTCCTCTCTGATCCAGGGGTCTCCCCGCTGATCGAGTAAGCGAGCGAGCTTGCGAGCCCGCGCATCGAGATCTGCTGCCGGGGTCTCGATGCGGCGCCGGTTCCTCTCTGATCCAGCGAGGGTTGCGATTCTTCCTGGTCACACGCTGGCCGTCTGCGGCGGCCCAGATTGCTTACTCGACCGGCGAAGGGCGAGGAGGGGCGCGGGCGGCTAGTTCTGCCCCGACCCGGCAAGCAGGCGGTGGCGGATGTTGGCGGTCTGGGCCGCATCGACGACGGTGCCGGCCAACGCGACCGCGCCTTGCGCGATGGCGGTTTCGGCGGCGGGCGTCATGGTGGCGGCGGCGAACTCGGGCTGATGGTTCACCGCGGGAAGCGAGTCGATGCCGATGTACGGGTGGATCGCCGGAATCACCTGCGACACATTGCCCATGTCGGTGGACGCCCGCGCCATCGTCGCGTCGGGACCGGAGCCGAACCGCCGGCCGGCGGCCAAGGCTCGTTCTTCGTAGCGCGCGAGAAGCTCCTCGTCGGTGCGGAACTCCGCGTATGGCTTCGATTCCGGGGTGACGGTCAGCTCGGCGCCCGACGCGAGCGCGCCGGCCTCGAAGCAGCGCATGACGCGGGGCTCGATCTCGGCGAGTTCGGTCAGTGTCTCGGCCCGCACATACCAGCGTCCCTCGGTGCGCTCGGCGATCGCGTTCGGCGCCTCGCCGCCGCGGGTCATCATGCCGTGCACACGCACCGACGACGGAAGTTGCTGTCGCAGTAGCCCGATCGCGACCTGCGCGATGGTGAAGGCATCGGCGGCGTTGACGCCGCGCTCAGGGTAGGCGGCTGCATGCGCCGACTTCCCGTGATACGAGATGTGGCTGTGCGACACCGCAAACGGGCGGGCGCGGGCGACGTCGGCCGGTCCGGGATGCACCATCGCGGCGGCATGGAGGCCGTCGAATCCGCCGCGTTCGAGTAGTTCGATCTTGCCGCCGCCGCCCTCCTCGGCCGGGGTGCCGACGACACTCAGGGTCAGTCCCAGGTCGTCGACCAGTGGTGCGAGCGCGGTGGCGGCACCGACGGTGATGGCAGAGATCAGGTTGTGGCCGCACGCGTGACCGAGGCCGGGCAACGCGTCGTATTCGGCGCACAGGGCGATGTGCAGATCACCGTCGCCGATGCGCGCGACGAATGCCGTGTCGAGGTCGCAGAACGCTTCGGTGACGGTAAAACCGTTGTCCGCCAACTGGCCTGCGACCCGGCGTGCCGACCGCACCTCCTCCCACGCAACTTCGGGATGCTCGAACAGGTCACGGGAGAGCGAGATCAACTGCGGATGCGCTTGGGCGACCCGGGTTTCGATCGCTGCGTCGACGGCGTTCACAGGTCCCCCGGAACCCCGTAGGAGGGCGCCCGGGTCGGGTCGACCCCGCGTACCTGGTAGTCGTTCTTCTGCGGCTGCCACACCTGCCACAGCGCCGACAGATCGGCGAGTGGATCGTCGGACCAGTCGACCCGGAGATCGGTCACCGGCCACGAAACATCCTCGACCACCAGCAGTCCCGCGGAATGAACCGGTCCGGCTTCACCGCCGGCGGCCAATGCGGCACGTAAACCGTCGATCAGCCGCTCTTCGAATGCCTCAGAGGAGCTGTCGGCGTAACCGGCAAGCAGTGCGTCGATGACTCCGGTGTCGGCCAGCAGGTTTCCTGCCGACACGGCCTCGCGGCCCTGCACCGCCGAGTACACACCGAGGCTCAACGACCCGGAGTGTTCCGCGGTCACGCCGTTGGCGTCGACGACGGTCACCTGCCGATGGTCGGGGTAGTTTTCCACGGCCAGAGCGGCTTTCAACGCCGTATCCGCATCGGAACCGGCGGCCAGTCCGTCGAGCACGGCCGTCCCCAACGCCGGATTCGTGATGTTCTGCGATGCCACCACGCCGACTCCCGCGCGCAGGTGCGCGCAGCGGGCGGCCACGGCGGGACTCGACGAGCAGATGACGATGCCGAACGCCCCGGTCGCAGCGTCGCGGGCGACGAGCGACATGGTCATCGGACGGCATCCTCGGGTTCGCTGAGAACGGCGGTGGCATCGATCTCGACCAGCCACTCGGGACGGGCGAGCGCCTCGACGACCAGCCCGGTGGACACCGGGAAGACACCCTTGAGCCAGCGGCCCATGATCCGGTACACGGTCTCCCGATAGCGGATGTCGGTGAGGTACACGGTGACCTTGACGATGTCGTGCAACGAGCTGCCCGCTTCGTCGAGCAGCATCGCGATGTTGCTCATCGCCTTCTCGGTCTGGACGGCGACATCGCCGATCCCGACCGATTCGCGGGTGTCGAGGTCCTGGCCGATCTGGCCGCGCAGATACACCACGCCGCCGGCCACAACCGCCTGGCACAGATCGTTGTCCAGGTTCTGCTCAGGGTAGGTCTCTTTGGTGTTGAAGGGGCGGATGCGGGTGTGGGTGGTCTGGGGCGACAGTGCAGTGCTCATGGGGCACAGTCCTTTCGGGTCGGAAGGGTGGACTATCAGACGGACAGCGCCGACGACTCGTACGCGAGATAGCCGCGCTGGATCGCGATCTGATCGGCGAGGTACTTCGCGTCGTGCCACACACCCCAGATGAAACTCGAGCCGCGCCGGGACAGCCACGGAAGTCCGAGGAAGTAGACGCCCGGCTCCGACGAGACACCGCGCTGATGTTGTGGTTTGCCGTTGGCGTCGAACGCATCGACCTGTAGCCAGTCGTAGTCGTTGGCGAAGCCGGTGGCCCACACGATCGAGGTGATTCCCGCGGCCGCGAGGTCGAGTTCGCGGATCGGGGTGGTCATGCACGCCGGATCGGCGCCGAGCACTCGGGCCTCGGGTTCCTCGGGGAGGTCCAGGCCGTTGCGGGCGATGTAGGCGTCGGCCTCGTCGAGCATGGACAGGTAGTTGGCATCGCCGGCCTCGATGTTGGTGCGCAGGTCGTCGGCGAAGCGCATGACACCGCCCTCGACGGATTCCGCCCGACCCAGCAGCGTGATGCCGTCGGCCGCCAGACCCCGGAAGTCGACGGTCTGTCCGCCGTGTGCACCGCTGACCGCGATGGTCACGTGCTCGGCGCCGACCGGCGGTGCCGACATGTCCCACTTGCCGAGAACACCCAGCCACCAACAGAAGTCGCGGCCACGATAGCTGCGCGGCGGACGGTCGTGCGGCCCGACCGCGAGACAGACCTCGCGGCCGGACTGTCGCAGTTCGTCGGCGATCTGCACGCCCGACGACCCGGCTCCGACGATCAGCACGTTGCCGTCGGGCAACTGCTGCGGATTGTGGTAGCCGCTGGAGTGGATCTGGTGCAATCCGGCGTCGGTGGGCACGACCGGCGGGATCACCGGCTTCTGGAAGGCGCCCGTCGCCGACACGAGGAAGCGCGTGTCGATGGTGCCGCCGGAGGTCTCCACGTGGAAGCCGGGACGTCCCTGGTTCTTTCGGACCGAATGTACCTCGACTCCGGTGCGGATCGGCGCGTCGAACTTCTGCGCATACGCGGCGAGGTAGTCGGCGACCTGTTCCTTGCCGGCGAAGGCGTCGGGGTCGATGGCGAACTCCATGCCGGGGAAGCGGTCGTGCCAGGCGGGACCGTTGGCGACCAGAGAATCCCATCGCCATGACCGCCATCGCTCGGCGACCCGGTCGCGTTCGAGCACCAGGTGCGGTATCCCTTGCGCGGTGAGGTGCTCACTCATCGCGATGCCGGCCTGACCGGCGCCGACGATGAGCACCTCGATCTGTTCGTCTGCCATCTCAACCTCCGCTGTTCCACAGATTCATGTGCGTTGAGTCCATGATTCAGTGATCGGTTGCATCTGTACAGCGGATAGAATTGATGTATTGCTTCGGTTGAAGCGATGTAGGCGGGTGGTGTCCGTGGCGGGGTCTCTTGCGTGGCTTCGACTCGCCCTCCGCTGGCGCTCCGGGCGGCTCAGCCGGCGAGGGAGGGTCGGCTGGCGGGGAGGGTCGGTCGGCGAGGCAGCGTCGGCGAGGGAGGGTCGGTCGGCGAGGGAGGGTTGGCTGGCAGGGAGGGTCGGTCGGCGAGGGAGCGTCGGTCGGCGAGGGAGCGCTGGCGAGAGGGTCGGCAAGGGTCAGCCGGCGAGGGAGGGTCAGCCGGGGTATGGCGGCGGCTACAGCGTGGAGAGGTCGATGTCGGGGTCGGCGAGCTTCTCGGCATCCACCGGCTTGCCCGCGGTGATCAGGGCCTTGATGCCGTCGAGCTGATCCCAGATGTTGACCTGCATGCCGGCCAGTACGCGTGAGTCGTCGGCGAGCCAGAAGGCGAGGAACTCGCGCTTCGCCTTGTCACCGCGGAACACAACCTTCGCGTAATCGGTTGCATGCCCGCTGTACTCCATGCCCAGGTCGTACTGGTCGGTGAAGAAGTAGGGGAGATTCGTGTACTCCTCGGTCTTGCCGAGCATGTTGGCGATGGCGACCGCCGGCTGGTTCAGCGCGTTGGCCCAGTGCTCTGTGCGGACGCGGGTGCCCAGAACGGGATGCTGCGCATTGGCGATGTCGCCGACGACGAAGATGTCCGGGTCGCTGCTGCGCAGCCCGGCGTCGACGAGCACACCGCCGCCGCCGATGTCGAGGCCGGCGGATTCGGCCAGGTCGAGATTCGGTCGCGCGCCCGCGGCGACCAGCACGGCGTCGGCATCGACGGTCGAGCCGTCCTTGAGTTTCAGCCCGGTGGCGGTGCCGCCTTCGGTGGTGATCTCGGCGACCTGGACGCCGGTGCGCAGATCCACCCCGTGCTCGCGGTGCAGGTCGGCGAACACTTCGGCGACCTCGGTGCCCATGGCGCGCAGCAGTGGCAGCGGTTCCGTCTCGCAGACGGTGACGGTGGTGCCTCGCTCACGCGCGCTCGCGGCGACCTCCAGCCCGATCCACCCTGCCCCGACGACGGCCAGCCTCTTGCCGTCGCCGAGCACCTCGGTCAGCGCCCGCGCGTCGTCGATGGTGCGTAGGTAATGCACCCCGGACGCATCGGAGCCGGGAATGGGCAGGTGAACCGAACTCGCGCCGGTCGCCAGCAACAGCTGGTCGTAGGACTCGGTGGAGTCGTCCGGCAGCGACACCGTCTTGCTCGCCGCGTCGATCCCGGTCACCTGGGTGCCGGGCCGCAGGTCGATGTGCTGGTCGCGATACCAGGCACGGTCGAACACGGTGAAGTCGTCCTGGTCTTTCTTCCCGGCGAGAAACTCCTTGGACAGTGGTGGTCTCTCGTACGGCAGATGTTCCTCGGCGCCGAACAGGATGACGTGTCCGTCAAAATCCTTCTCGCGCAGGGCTTCTGCTGCTTTGGCGCCGGCCAGCCCGCCGCCGACGATCACGATGGTGGTCATCTTCCTTGCCTCCCGGAGCGTTATGGCCGTCGCCGGTGGCTTCAGCGGCGGCTCGGTTGCAAGTCCTCCGATCCACCCTACGCGCGGCACTCGGTCAGATCACCCCTGTCGTTGAGGCCTACGTGATGGTGACGCCCCCGTCGACCGGGACCGTCTGCCCCGTGACATATCCCGCAGCGGGAGACGCGAGCCAGATCGCGGTGGCCGCCAGTTCTTCGCCCTGACCCATCCGTCCGAGGATCACGCGCGGCATCTGCGCGTCGAGGTAGCCGTCCTGGTAGGTGTCGGTCATCTCGCTTTCGAAGAATCCGGGTGCGATGGCGTTGACGCGAATTCCCTTGCGCGTACCCCACTGCTGGGCGAGGTCACGGGTGAGGCCGATGACGCCCGCCTTGCTCGACGCGTAGGCGGCCTGCGGCAGTCCGGCGGTGGTGATGCCGAGCACGCTGGAGATGTTGACCACCGCGCTGCCGGGTCGCATGACCCGCCCGCAGGCCTGTGCCATCCAGTACGACCCGTTGAGATTGACGTCGATGACCGATCGGAACTGGTCCGGGGTCTCTCGGGTGGCCGGGAAGGCGGTGCCCACGCCGGCGTTGTTGATCAGCACGTCGACGTGCCCGAAGGTCTCCATCGCGGTGTCGATCACGTTCTGGCATTGCTCCGGGTCGGCGACATCGGCGGGGACCACCAGCGCCTTGCGGCCCAGCGCCTCCACCATGGCCGCGGTGTCGGCGAGTTTCTCCGCACGCCGGGCGGCGAGCACGATGTCGGCGCCGGCCTCGGCGAACCCCTTGGCGAATGCCACACCGAGCCCCGACGACGCACCGGTCACGATGACCACCTTGCCGCTCATGTCGAACATGTCCAGGATGGACATCGAAGATCACACTCCTTGCGTTATAGAGAGATTCGTGGCCAGAAGTACTTCGGGCCGTGTCAGAACCAGGCCGGGTCCGCGTCCAGCGTGGTGCGATCGGACGTGGCCAGCAACGCCATCATGGGACCGGTCTTGGGTAGCTCGTAGCGGAAGAAATATTGTGCCGCAGAACGTTTGCCGTCGTAGAAGTCGCCTTCGTGGCCGTCGGCGGCCAGCACCTGCTCGAGCCAGATCCACGCGAGCACGATGTGCCCGGCGGCCTCGAGATAGGCGGTGGCATTGGCCAGTGCCACCGCGGCGTCACCCGACGACCACACCTGGGCGGTGACCGACACCAACTGCTCCAACGACTTTCGAAGCTCCGCCGCGTACGGGGCGCCGACCTCGGAGCCCGACGCGCGGTCGATGGTGGCGCCGATCGTCTCGGCCAGCAGCGCCAGTCCGGCGCCGTTCTTCATGACGACCTTGCGGCCCAACAGGTCCAGCCCCTGGATACCGTGGGTGCCTTCGTGAATGGGATTGAGCCGGTTGTCGCGGTAGTACTGCTCGACGTCGAATTCCTTGGTGTAGCCGTAGCCGCCGTGTACCTGGATGGCGAGGCTGTTGGCCTCCAGGCACCACTGCGACGGCCAGCTCTTGGCGATCGGGGTGAGCACGTCGAGCAGCAGGGTGGTGCCGGCGCGTTCGTCGCCGGTCGTCGTGGCCTCGATGTCGACGAGCTTGCTGCAGTAGAGGCCCAGTGCCAGAGCGCCTTCCGCGTACGACTTCTGCGCCAGCAGCATCCGCTTCACGTCGGCGTGCTCGATGATCGGCACCGGCTTGCTCGTGGGGTCCTTGGCGTCGACCGGCCGGCCCTGGGTGCGTACCTTGGCGTACTCGAGCGACGCCAGGTAGCCGGCGTAACCAAGTGCGGTGGCGAGGAATCCGACGCCGATGCGCGCCTCGTTCATCATGTGGAACATGTAGGACAGGCCCTTGTGCTCCTCGCCGACGAGGTATCCGACGGCGCCGGGAGCGGAGCGAGCGGGCCGAGTTGATTCGGCACCGGGAGCGGAGCGAGTTGATTCAGCACCGGGAGTGCTTGTGGGGGAGTGGGTTCCGTCACCGAAGTTGAGCAGCGTGTTGGTGGTGGCGCGGTTGCCCATCTTGTGGTTGAGGCCGACGAGCGCCACGTCGTTGCGGGTGCCGTCGGCGAGGTACTTGGGCACGATGAACAGCGAGATACCCTTCACGCCCGGGCCGCCGCCGGGGGCCTTGGCGAGCACGAGATGCACGATGTTCTCGGACAATTCGTGGTCGCCCGCGGAGATCCACATCTTGGTGCCGGTGATCCGGTAGGTGCCGTCGTCCTGCGGGACGGCCTTGGTGGTGATGTCGGCCAGCGACGACCCGGCCTGCGGCTCGGACAGGCACATGGTGCCGAAGAAGCGGCCCTCGACCATCGGGCGCACCCAGGTGTCGATCTGTTCGGGGGTGCCGTAGGTGGCGAGCAGGTTGGCGTTGCCGACGGTGAGGAAGGCGTACGACGACATCCCGGCGTTCGCCGCCTGGAACCAGGCGCTCGACGCGCGGGAGACGACGGTCGGCAGTTGCATGCCGCCCACCGACTCGTCGAACGAGCCGCCGAGCAGTCCGGCCTTGACGAACTCGTCGACACCCGCACCGATCTCCTCGGGCAGCACCACCTTGCCGTCGTCGCCGACGTACGGCTCGTTCTGGTCGCCGAGTTTGTTGACCGGCGCAAAGCGCTTGGTTGCGAGGTCTTCGCTGAGTTCGAGCACCGCGTCGAAAGTCTCCCGGGAGTGCTCGGCGAACCGCTCCCGGCTCGTCAGGGATTCGACGTCGAGCCATTCGTACAGCAGGAACTCGAGATCGCGACGGGACATCGGGGTGGCCATGAAACTCCTTCGGTCCGGGACGAACGGGCAATAAGCACTCGCTCATTTCCTAAGCACTTGCTTATACTGCCTGAGGAACGGTTCATGGTCAATGGCAAGGGGAGTGATGACGGAGCGACAGCGGGACTCGGCCGCGGCCGCGCGGATCCGGAATGCTGCGATCGCGTCATTCGCGGAGGTCGGGTACGGCGGCACGTCGACGAGACAGATCGCCAAGCGGCTCAACATGAGTGCGGCGGCGATGTATCCGCACTACAAGTCCAAAGAGGAGCTGCTCTTTGCGATCGCACTCGAGGGGCACCGCTCGGTGCTTGCCGGCCTGCGCGAGTACGACGATGAAAGTCGTTCGCCAACAGAACGATTGGCGACGGTGGTCAGTGCGTTCGCGTCGTGGCAGGCGGAGAATCATGAGCACGCCAAAGTGGTGCAGTACGAGCTGCACGGCCTGAACCCGGATCACTACCGCACGATCACCGCCATCCGCCGCGAGACCACCGAGGTGATGGCGCGGATCGTGCGGGCGGGTGTGGCGTCGGGGGATTTCGACGTGGCAGACGTCGATGATGTGGTGCTCGCGATCTCGTCGCTGTGCGTGGACGTGTGTCGCTGGTTTCCGTCGCGCACCCACAACGACCCGGCCGCGCTCGGCGACGCCTACGCCGAGCTGGTCCTCCGGATGGTGCGGGCGCCTTCCGCTCGGTGAGCGTGCGTGACGGTCACGAGACGTCGAAGCTGCCCGACGGCAGCAGCGGCTCGTTCATCCGCGGGGCGTACTGGTCGAAGTACACCCGGGCGATGAGTTCGCGCCGGCTGCGGACACCTGCCTTGTTGAAGATGGACTTGAGGTGGTCCTGAACGGTGTAGGCCGAAACGTGGAGTGATGCGGCAATGTCCTTGGTCGCAACGCCTTGCAGCACCATCTGGGTGACGTCGCGTTCCCGGGCGGTCAGGTCGAACGCGGCGACCACCAGCGGCACGATCTCCGGTGGCCGTGCCTCCTCGATGGTCACCACCACCTCGCCGGTGCGTCCGTCGGTGTTCGATAGCGGCGACGCATGGACGACGAGCCACATCCCCGACGCGCCGCGCACGCGGAGCCGCGGAGGTATGTCGGTCTCGCCGCGCCCATACCGCCGGGCCGCGCCGACCAGGGCGACAATGACGGAAGTGGCGGCGCCGCTGTTGGATCCGGCGACGAGATCGGCGACCCGCGCGTCGGCGCCGGCGCTCATCTGGATCATCTGATCGCGGCTGTCGATGATGATCACACACGGCCCGATCGACCCCGCGGGCTGTGGTTCGGCGACGACGCTGGCCAGCAACCCGGCCCGAACGCCCTGGGCGAACGGTTGGGACACCGTCCGGAGGTAGTCGATCTCCGAGGTGTCGAACGGCTTCTCGCCTTTCTCCCGAAAGAGTGCGAATCCGCCCCACACCTGCGTGCCGGCACGTGCGACCAGGCGTGCCTCGTCACGGAATTCGAAACGCGGGGCCATGAATTCGGCCATGCGCTGTGATTGATGCGGTCGGCCCTCGGTCAGTTGATGCATCCCGACCGAGTCGATTCCGGCCAGCGCCATCTCCCGGAACGACGTGGTCTCCACCGATCCGTACTCGATCAGGCCCCATTCGTCGTCGTGCGAGTTACGGCCCACCAGCGACCCGTACTTGCGCGCACCGGTCAGCAGCAGGGTATTCGGGTCGACCGTCGCGGCACATGCCGCCGAGTGCGGAACCGCCCGGGACAGGGACTCGATGGCCTCGTGCAGGAAGTCGCCGACGCCCAGGCCGGCATGTGCCAGGATGTCGATATCCCGCCGGACGCGTTCGGCGGTCAGGGCCGTGGTCATGCTCACAAGTGTCCTTCTCTGCAGGTCAGCTGTCCATCCCAGAATTCAGGGATTGGTGATCTGTGGGGGGCGCCGGAGGCGCCCCCCACAGAACACCTCAGGCGTGGCGGCGGAACATGCCCGTCGGGTCGTGACGACGCCGGATCTCCGCGAGACGAGCGCGGTCGGCCGGATCCCACAGCGCCGCGAGCCCGTCGGCGCGCGCGGCGCCGGCGAAGCTGAGCAGACCGCCACCCGACCATGGAGCGACCGTGTCGTTGACCGCGTCGATGTGCGGCCCGGCCAGGTCCCCGAGAGGGCCGGCCGGCACGGCGATGGCGAACACCGAATAGGCACCGTCGCGTCCGGCCACCGAGTTGGGCGCACCCTGCGGAGTCGCGAGCCTGCCGCCGAGGAGTCGGACTTCCACGATTGCGAGGGGACTCGCCACCTCCGGTCCGGCAACGGTCAGCAGTGCGTCGACGGCCTGCGCCGGGAACTCGCGCAACGTGCACCCGCGGTCGACAGAGGGCAGGGGACCGGGCGGGTCCATGTGCACCGCGTCGAGCGCAGCCGTCGGCAGCACGTCGACGTTCTGCAGCAGGATGGGACCGGCGCTCATCATCGGGGCCAGCAGCATCGCGCCCTGCTCGGGGTCGCCGGTGTAGGTGAACCGCACATGGACGGCGGTCTGGCCCTGCAGCGGCGGTGGGAGCTGCGGGTCCGGAGGCAGACGCAGGATCGCGACCGATGTGCCGGCCTCGTCGGGCAGCGTGGGTGCCCACCGTCGCCAGGCGTGCAGCACCTGCTCGGCCGATGACCCGGCGAAGAAGACGCCGCCGCCGTACACGGTCGGCTGCTCAAGGAGTCCGAACTCGATGGCGGTCACGATGCCGCATCCGTCGCGCCCACCGAGGAGCGCCCAGAACAGGTCGGAGCCGGCGGTGGCGTCGACCGTGCGAACGATGCCGTCCGCGGTGACCACCTCGATGCGCCGAACCCGGTCCGCGGCGAACCCGAAGGCCCGGCCCAGGGGACTGAGACCGCCGCCCAGCGTGTAGCCGACAACTCCCACCGACGACGACGATCCCACGAGCCCGGTCAGCCCGTGCGGCGCGGTGGCGGCCGCGACGTCCCGCCACCGGGCACCTGCTCCGACGCGTGCGGTGCGGGCGTCGGGGTCGATCGCAACATCGGTCATCCGGGAGGTGGTGACGGTCATCGTCCGGTCACCGACGACCACCGGTCCGTGGCCGGTGGCGCGGACGCCGATCCGCAGCTCATTGGCACGGGCGTACCGGATGGCGGTGGCGACGTCGTCGGCCGACGTGGCGCCGACGACGACGTCCGGGTTCTGCACCGCCGCGACGTTGAAGCCGGCGAGTTCGTCGGCGTAGGCGGGGTCGCTGGGGGTGAGCACCGGGCCGTCGACGGCGGCGGCGAGTGCTTCGAGGGTCATGCCGGCCGTCTTCGCGGACTTGCGGAAGCCGGGGATGGTGAGGGACATGTGAGGTTCTCCTGGGTGAAAGATGTTGTGGGGCAATAAATGGGGTCTTCGGGGGTGGATCAGCGTCCGGCCTGGGCGGTGATCTCGACGGCGAGATCGGGCATGGCCAGCGCGGTGACGCCGACGAGCGTGGCCGGCGGTGTCGCATGGTGGATCTCGAGGCGCTCGACGAGCGCGTCGTAGGCGTTGAGGGTGCCGGGCACGTCGGTGGTGTAGATGGTCAGCGCGAACACGTCGGCCAAGGTCATGCGTGCGGAGTCGAGGATCTCCTCGATGCGGTGCACGGCCAGCGAGAACTGTGCCTCGATGTCACCGGCATGCACCGGCATGCCGTCGTCGTCGACGGAGGCCTGCCCGGAGATGGTGAGGATTTCCGTTGGTGCGGTGCGTAGTTGGGCCTGGTCGAAGTGAAACCGGGCGTTCCAGGTCGACGGATTGATCGAGAGGGTGGGTGTTGTGGTGGTCACGCATATGAGATTCGCTGGTGCGCGACGGATTTCCCATCCCGATCACCGGGGTACTTTTCGGCCCAGATTTCTGGGGGTCGGTCGATGGACCGACGCGCGATCGGTCAGCCGGCGACGCTCGACCAGGTGAAGTCCCCGGCGTCGCTGCCGAGTCCGGTGGCCACGAATCCGGCTACTGCACAACCGATCTGGGCCGATTCGAGCAGACCCAGGTCGTGGTCGCGGGCGGCCAGGAAACCCGCCGAGAATGCATCGCCGCAGCCGCTGGTGTCGACGACGTCCACCGCGGTGGCCGGCGCGTGTTCGGAGTCCAGTTCGGTCACCACCCGCGCGCCGCCGGCGCCCTCGGTCACCGCCACGCACTCCACGCCGAGCTCGACCAGCCGGCGACACGCAGTCACCAGGTCGCCGTCGCCGGTCAGTCCGCGCACCTGATCGGCGTTGGGCAACAGGTAATCCAGATGCGGCAGGATCGGTTCGATCCACGCGAGCATGCCTGGATTCCCGTCGGCGAGCAGATCCGCGGACACCGTGGTCCCGGTATCGCGGATGTCGGCGAGGAGATCGGCGAGCACCGGTGGATTGAGGAGCTCAGGGGCGCCGAGGTGCACGTGGTCGACGCCGGTGAGCAGTTCCAGCGGCGCGTCGTCGAGCGGGTAGGCGAGGTTGGCGCCCGGCAGGTGGATGGCCGGCCGGTCGCCGTTGCTGCGGATGGGGAGCATGCTCATCGAGGTCGGCTGGTCAACGGCGACAAGGTGATCGGTGTTGACGCCGAAGCGGTTGAGCATCGTGGTGAGCAGATCGCCGGGATCGTCGCGGCCGATGGCGCCGACGGTGTAGACCTCGACCCCGAGTTTGGCCAGCGTGATCGCGGTGCCGCCCGCCGAACCGGCCGCGGACATCCGCAGGTTCCCCACGAGCACCGCGCCCTGTCCCGGCGGGATCTCGTCGACCGGCTGCGCGAGCACGTCGAGGACGTGGGCGCCGAAGGTGGCCATGCTCATGAGTCGTGGTCCTCTCGATCGGTGGAACGCGGGAACGGAGAGTAGTGGCGCTCGGCGGCGGCCACGATGGTGGCGATCACGTCGTCGTGGGTGAGTACGGCGGGCGGCGCGACCGCCGCTGACCGCAGGTAGACCTCGGCGAGCCAGTCGACCAGCTCGATGCGGTCGCATGCGGCGTCGAGCGAGTCCGCGTAGGCCACCGACCCGTGGTTGCGCATGAGTGCGGCCGACCGGTCGGCGAGCGCGGCGGCGACGTACCCGGTGAGTTCCCGGCTGCCGAACACGGCGAAGGGAGCGACTCGGACCGAGCCGCCGATCAGCGCCGCCGTGTAGTGCACGACCGGCAATTCGTCGACGATGTTCGCCACGGCGATCGAGGAGACCGGGTGTGCGTGCGCGACCGCGGTCGCCGACGTGTGGTGATAGACGTCGAGATGGATCTTCAGTTCCGACGTCGGCGTGTAGGCGGTCTCGACGGCGATCGTTCCGTCGAGGTCGACGACGACCATCTGGTCGGCGGTGACCTCGGCGAGCAGGCAGCCCGACGGGGTGAGGATCACGTGATCGCCGGCCCGGACCGACAGGTTGCCGCCGGTCCCGTGGGTCATGCCCGCGGCGGCGAGGCGACGGGCGGCGGATACGAGCGCGGCACGTTCGGCGCTGAAATCCGACCCGGAAGGCACGTCAGCGAGACTACCGCGCACCGACGTTCGACCCGGCCGACTCGGTGGGTTGGGACGAGTCATTCCAACATCCGAATATCGCCGCAAGGCGGAACCGAACACGGATCGCGCGCGTCAAATGAGCAATCACCCGACATCGGAGTCGAGGAGAATCGAGGGGACCGATGCCCGAAGAATTGCTGACCGAGCTGCACGAATTCGTCCGCGCGCGCCTGATCCCCGGCTTTGTCGGGTTGCCCGACATCGAGTCCGATGTCCGCGACTGGGCCGAGGACACCGGCAGCGCACCCGAGGAGGCGCTGACCGAGACCCGGCGGCTGTGGGCACAGCGCGCGGCGCAGGCGCGGAGCTGGACCGACACCGGCGACTACGGCCGCCTGCGGGCCGCCTTCGACGAACTCGACGCGGCCGGTGTGCTGGCCCGGATGAACTTCGCGTGTTGTGCGACGTGTGCCAACCAGGAGATCGACGACGAGCGGACGGACGATCCCGACCCCGCCGACTGGTATCCGTACCGCGAATGGGCCTACGTCTATTTCCACGAGCAGGACGCCGAACGTCTCGCCGACGACGACCCGGTGCTCTGGCTGGGCTTCAGCGCGTTCCGTCCGCATCCCCGACTGCCGGTGTCGCTGCTCGACGCGATGTCCGAGGGTGATCAAGCCGCCGAACGTGAAGTGTACGACCGTACCGAAACGCTGGTCGGGACCCAGGTGGTCGAGGTGCTGCGGCGTCACGGCCTCGACGTCGACTGGTCCGGGTCGCGGCATGAGCGGATCGCCGTGGCGATTCACTCATGGCAAAAGCCGTTGCCGCTCAGCCTGGCCGGATAGCCGGCTCAGATGTTGATGCCGAATTCCTTGATCTTGCGGTAGATGGTCGCCCGGGAGATGCCGAGGGCCGCAGCGGCCGCGGCCTTGCTGTTGGCGTTCTCCTCCAGGCTGCGCACGATCGCGTCCCGCTCGAGCGCCTCGATGCGGGTCAGGGTGTGACGGCTCAGGGAGCGACACGTCGGCGGCAGCTGCCGCACATCGATCACGCCCGATCGTTGATGGAGCACCACTTCCCGCAGGATCTGCCGGAGTTCGGCGACGTTGCCCGGCCAGCTGTACTTGCTCAACTGCCGCATCGCCTCGGCGCTGACAGTGAGTTCCCGGCCGCGGGTCAACTGCCGCAACAACGCCGGGATCAGGTCGTGCAGATCCTCGATCCGGTGCCGCAGCGGCGGGATCGGCACGGTGTGGGTGAAGAACGGCAGCAGCATGGCGCCGGCGGCGGTCTCGGGGTCGTCGTCGGCGATGGTCATGCCCACCCAGCCGGAGTCCTCGAGGCCCTGCAGCAGGCCTGCCACCTCGGTCTGGGTGTTCTCGCCGAACTGGTCGACGTCCTTGAGGATGATGCTGAAGTCGTCGCGCTCGAGTTCGCCGGCGAACGCGTCCATCGTCTCCTCGTGGCGCTCGAAGTCGCGGGCCGAGAAGACCCTGGTGGAACCGCGAGCGTGCTGGGCGGCCGCGCGCAACAGCGATGACCGGCCCGCACCGCTCTCCCCGGACACCGCGATCCATTGGCCGGCGTCGGTGTAGCGGACCACCCGCTCGCAGCATTGACGCCACGAGGAACTGCGTCCGACGATCCCGGGCAGGGTGGTGCCCTGATGCCGTGAGTCGGCCGCAATGGCAGGCCTCTCCGCGTGCAGCAGATGGGCGAAGAACACGGCCATTCCGGCGTCGTCGTCCCAGTACTCGGCCACCGGGGACAGCCGCACGACATGTCCGCTGGGCAGCGTGCTGACCCGCCGGGTCGACGACCCGTCGACCGTCTGGTCGACGGCGTGCTCGAGCAGCGCCACGTGATCCTGCGGGTCCACCGCGAGCCGCAGGCGGTGGTTCATCAACACGACGTCCCCGGCGATGGCCAGCACCATCATCTGCGGTGCCCGCCGGCACGTCGACAGGTACGCATTGAGGAGCCGGGACTCCCGTTCGCTGGCCTGCGACAGCATGCGCTGTTCGATCTGGGCGGTCGCGGACTTGGCCAGCGACAGCAACAGCGGTCCGCTGTCACCGACCCAGCCGGTGAGGTCGAGCGCGCCGACCATCGATCCGGACACCGGATGAACGATCGGCACCCCGGCACACGATAGCTGGGCGAAACATCCCGCATAGTGCTCCGAGCCGCGCACCAGGGTCGGTTGCCGGGTCTCCAGAGCGGTGCCGATGCCGTTGGTGCCGGCATGTTCCTCGCTGTAGCTGTACCCCGGGGCGAGGCGGACGTCGTCGAGTCGATCCTCCAGTGAATGGCTGGCCGTCGCGCGGGAGAGCACCACGCCGTCGGAGGAGGTGAGGATGATGCTGACGGGTTCGGCGGACAGGTCGTCGGCGAGTTGGTGGATCACCGGTCGCGCCGCGGCCATCAGCGGACTCTCGAGGTTGGGTTCACGGACGAACGGCAACTCGAGCCGGTCGGCGTGCACGTTGAAGTCGCGAGAGCGTCTCCAGGACGTCGAAATACTCTCGCGGACACCGACATCGATGCTGTGGTTCGTCAAGAAGCGTTCGCGCGCAACGGCGATCGGTGTTGTCGAGGGGGTCTGAGAGGTGGGCTGCGATCTCACAGAACGATGTACTCCTCTGTGATGTGGATCTCACATCACTGCCAGTGTAGCCGAACCTGTCGAGGCGCTTCCGACAGATTTCGGTGCCAGGTCTTGGTGGAGAGGGCCGGCCGCGATCAACGCCGCGAACATATGAATGTTCGGATCGCGGCCGGCCCAGTTCGAGGAGGTGTTCGTCAGTAGATGTTGGACGGACGAACCATTCCTTCCGCCAGGTCGCCGAAGCCGGGCGCCACGATCGCACCCGGATTGGTCAGCACCTCCTCGACGATTGCCGTCTCGGTGGTGATCAGCAGCGCCGCAATGGACGCGGCGCTCTCCAGCGCGGCCTTGGTGACCTTGCACGGGTCGATGACACCCTCGTCGAACATGTCGCCGTACTCACCGGTCAGTGCGTTGAACCCGTGTCCGAGCGGCAACCCGCTGACCACGTTGACCACCTCGTCGCCGTCGAATCCGGCATTCGTCGCAATCCACCGCAGCGGTTCGGCGAGCGAGCGGCGCACCACCTCGATGCCCACCCCCTCGTCGCCGGTGACGTCGCCGAGCGCCTCGAGCGCACGATGTGCCTGGGCGAGCGCGGTGCCGCCGCCGGAGACGATGCCGGCCTCGACCGCAGCCCGGGTCGCGGCCAGCGCATCCTCCACGCGCAGCATCCGTTCCTTGAGTTCGACGCTGGTCACACCGCCGACCCGGATCACCGCGACCCGACCGGTCAGCCGGGCGATCCGCAACTCCAGGGTGTCGCGGTCGGCATCGATACGTGCCCGCTGAAGTTGCGCCTCGAGCTGTGCCACCCGGGCATCGACGAGTTTCTGTTCACCCGCCGCGCCGACGATCGTCGTCGAGTTCTCGGTGACCGTGACCCGATCACAGGTTCCCAGGTGCGAAACCGACACCTCCGACAGCTCGATACCGGTGTCCTTGGCGATCACGTGCCCGCCGAGAGCGATGGCGAGGTCTTCCAGTTCGGCGACACGGCGATGTCCGAAGCCGGGCGCACGAACGACCACCGACAGCATCGTCTTGTGCATGTTGCCGCCCACCAGCAACTGCAAGGCGGGTCCGTCGACCTCTTCGGCGAGAACCAGCAGCGGCCGATCGGCCCGTTTGGCCGATTCGATGGCCGGCATGATCTCCTGCACCGACGTGATCTTCTTGTTGGTCAGCAGGACCACCGGGTTGTCGAGGACGGCCTCCATCCGTTCCGGATCGGTCACCATGTAGCCCGACGTGTAGCCGTGGTCGAACTCGATGCCGTCGACCAC
The DNA here is from genome assembly GCF_053588655.1 of Gordonia sp. NPDC003424. Taxonomy (NCBI): domain Bacteria; kingdom Bacillati; phylum Actinomycetota; class Actinomycetes; order Mycobacteriales; family Gordoniaceae; genus Gordonia; species Gordonia sp. NPDC003424. The sequence goes on along the minus strand of NZ_JBSFQJ010000008.1, from coordinate 177,268 downwards.
GTCGACCGCCAGGCCGATGGTGTCGCTCTCCTCGGTGGTGATCACCCCGTTGCGACCCACGTGTTCGACGGCGGTGGCGATGACCTCGCCGATCACGTCGTCGTCGCTCGCCGCCAGGCTCGCGATGCGTTCCAGGTCGCTGCGGCCGCCGATCTGCACGGCCTGATCGCCCAGCGCCGCAATCACCGCGGTCACGGCCCGTTCGATGCCGCGGCGCACCCGCATCGGATTGGCACCCTGATCGACGGCGCGCAGCCCTTCTCGCACCATCGCCTGTGCCAGCACCGTCGCGGTCGTGGTGCCGTCGCCGACGACACCGTTGGTTTTCATCGCGACTTCCTTGACCAACTGAGCTCCCATGTTCGCGAACGGATCCCGCAGTTGGATCTCGCGCGCGATGGTGACACCGTCATTGGTGATCGTTGGTGGTCCGGTCAGTTTCTCCAGCACCGCATTTCGGCCTTTCGGGCCGAGCGTCACCTTGACGGCGTCGGCGAGGGCGTTCACGCCCCGCTCCAGCCGCAGCCGCGCTTCGGCGTTGTAGCGCAACTCTTTGGCCATGATCGTGCACCTTCTCTCAGTGTTCAGATCCCCGGGATGAGGGGTTTGTTTGTGGGACAGTTGGTTTCGGAAGCGTTGGACGAACTGATCGGGTCAGGAGGCGATCGGCGGCCTCCTGTCTGATCCGGGCCGGGGCTGGCCGGTGTGATCGACGAGCACGCGACTGTTGGGGCAGAGGCTGAGGCCGAGGTTGGCGCGTCGACGCATCAGCGCATTGCGCAACGACCCCGGCGGGACGTCGCGGAGCAGGACGTGACCTGTCCGGTCCGCGGTCGTACGGCCCTCGGCGACCATCGCATCCAGGCACCTGCGTACCGCGGTGGTGTGGGCTTGGCGGTCGAATTCCGATCGCAGACCGGCGATCTGATCGCTGCCGAGCACCTCGAGGCAGCAGGCATCGGAGCGCAGGCCCACGTTGATCTGTGCGGAGTCGGGATGATCCACGACCGTGACCGCGACCTCGCCGATGTCGTCCACCTGGTAGAGCGCGTCGAGGACGTCGGCGCCCAGCACGAATGCCAGCGCCGCCGAGCCGAACGACTCCGGCAGTCGCAGAACGACTTTCACCCCGCCATCGGTGATCGCGACGGCCGCCACGAGTCCGGCCGCGACGATCGGCTCGGATCGGTGCGGGTCGAGCACGCCCGACAGCGCGTCATGGATGGCGTCGTCGACCGGAGAGTGGTGGGCGACATCGACGAGGACGGTCATGCGTTGATCGCCTCCTTGGCGCCGGCCGCCACGTCGACACCGGGATCGGCGGCGTCGGTGGGGATGCGCAACTCCTCGGGTACCTCGATGTGCGGATAGAGCGCAGCCGCGTTGAGGCCGAGGATCTTCTTCTTCTGCTCGACGGTGATCGGCGCGTACTCGGTCATGTCCTCGGGGATCTGGAAGTCGACGAAGCGCTCCACCAGCCATTGCGGCGTCCACAACGCGTAGTCGCTGGCGAACAGGATCTTGTCCTCGCCGATCCAGTACAGCAGTTCCCCGATGATCTGCGCGAAATACCTTGGGCGCGTGTGGATGAACGGGATGGCCACGGCGAGGCCACCGTACACGTTGGATTCCTGCGTGGCGATCCAGCAGAAGTCCTCGAGGCGGGGCAGTCCGCAGTGCTCGACGATGAAGTTGAGCTCGGTGTAGTCGGTGGCCACCTTGTCGACGTCGGCGACATCGAACGCGTCACGGTCGAGCGGACGGATCGTCGGCCCCTTGTGCACGTGAATGTTCTTGATGCCCAGGTTGATACATTCTTCGAGGTAGCGACGCGACCACGGTTCGTCCAGCTTGTACCCCCGCGATTCGCCATGCCACTCCGCGGTGTACAGCTTCACCCCGCGCAGGTTCATCCTTGCGGCATCCTCGCGCAACTGCGCCAGACCGACTTCGCCGTCGCGTGGATCGTAGGCGTGGTTGTAGGTCAGCTTGTCGGGGTTCTGCCGGCACAGTTCCAGCGAATCATCCACCTGGGCAAAGCCGTTCAGATAGAAGTCACGCAGGATGGTGGCTTGGAAGATGGCGTGGTCGGCCGGACCGTCGGTGAACAGGTCGCGCATCAGCCTCTCGGCGCCGTAGTAGGTGTAGGTGTCGTAATCCCACACCTCCTCTTCCGGGCTGAGGTTGCAGTGATAGTCGTAGAAGCAGTCGATGAACTGCTTGCCATGGATGTTGCGAAGGTTGGATTCGCGGCCATCCCACAGATGCACGTGGGCGTCCACGATGAAATACTTCTCGCCGTCTTTCTCGTACATTCCTGGCTCGCTCTCTTCTGGGGGCTGTTGGAGCGGTGGTGACCGCGCCGCCGGGGGAGGATCGGGGAGCCCCCGGCGGCGCGGAGTCGGTGCCGCGGTGCGGCTAGCTCGACGCCGTGAGGTCGAAGCCGATGAACTCGGCGGCATCCTCGGGGCTGGCGAACAGGATGGTGCGGTCGTCGAGATGCACCATGCGGCCGTAGTGCGTCGAGCTGATCTCCTCGAAGATCGAACCGTCGAAGTCCTGGCCGAGCGCGTCGGTCAGTTCGTCGTAGTCGAAGTCGAGTCGATTGACGCCGTCGACGCGGATCATCGACGGGTACTCGACGAGGCTGACACCGTCCTTGGCTCCCATGACCTCGGCGACGACGCGGCCCACCGGGGTGTTCATCAGAGTCACCCCGCACATGTTGGAGAACTCGGTGTCGGTTCCGAAATGCATTGCGTTCGACTCGACGGTGCTCACTGGTTCAACTCCTCGGGGATGTCGACGTCGATGGCGGCCAGGACGTCACGGAACTTGGTCTTCGCCGCCGACAGGCTGGCTTCGAACGTGACCGACTTGTCGGTCGGCTGCGACCAGATCGGTTGCAGCCCACGGGCGGCGGACAAACACTTCGGCACCCACTCGGACATCCAGTGCGCGAACAGCTTCCGGTTGTCGATGTCGAACTTCGGGTCACGCGAGAGCATCTGGAACAGCGAGATGCTGTACTTGAGATCGCGGTCGTAGTCGTACTCGCCGGTGCCGACGATGGTGGGGGTGATGTAGTCGCCGTTGCGCGCGGCCACCTGCATGACCAGCTCGGTGCGGAACAGCGAACCGACGAGCTGCTCGAAGATGATGTTCGTGACGAACAGCAGCTTGGCCCAGTCACCGATGGCGGTGATGTTCTCCAGTGCCTCGCGGGTCGGCTGCCACTCCGGTGCCGACTGCCAGACCTCCTTGTGCGCCGAACCGTCGAAACCCTCCTCGGCCTCCGACAGATCCAGGTTGAACAGCGCCAGATCCTGCGCGAAGCGCAGCTTGTGGGCTGCGGTCACGGCGACCGCGTTGTTGATCATGTTCGTCGGCGCCGACCGCTGGATCGACGTGAACACATGCAGTCCCATACCGCTCTCGGCGTGCATCCACGCGCCGAGATTGCGCTCGATGAACTTGAGCCACGCGGCATTCCACGAATCGTAGGCACGCGCGCGCTTCGCGTTCTGCAGGCACAGATCGACCTGGTGGACCACCGCCGAGTTGTTGCGGTAGATCGTCTGTTCCCACTCCTCGTTCGGGTCGAGGAACGCATGCCAATTGCTCGACTGCGCCGTGGTCCATTCCTTGGGATAGCCGCCGGGACCGTCGCCGAAGCCGTAGATCCAGCCCTGTGTGAGGTGGCGCTCCGGGTCCGGTTGTACGTCGACGGTCACGTCCTCGTACATCGTCGCGCGCTTCTTGGCCGGCTGATAGTAGTTGTACTTGCGGCTGTGGCTGCTCGGGAATTCCCGCGCGCCGGCTTCGGCGTCGGTGAACTCGATGGACGGGAAGCTGCGCTCCCGGGGTTCTGCTGGTGCGGACATGCCTTTCGTTCCTGTCGTTCGGGCCGACCAAGGGCGGCGTTGTTGGCGCCTACTGGTCGAATGCCGGGCTGGTGAACTTGTCGTAGAAGATCTGATCGCGCGGTACCGAATGCTGTTCGGCGAGCGCGAGTGCCGCGTCGACCATGGGCGGCGGACCGCAGAAATACACCTCCGTTCGGGCCAGGTCGGATTCGATGTCGTTGACGATGTCGGTGACGTTCCCCACCGCCACCGTGACTCCGTCGGGTGCGTCGTCGCCCGAATCGGACAGACACGCGGTGAATGTGAAATCGGGGATCTTCTCACCGAGAGAAGCGATTTCGTCCAGATAGAAGAGATCCGCGGCGGTGCGTGCACCGTAATAGAACCGCACCGCCCGGTTGAGATCGGGCGTCTCGCTGATGTGGCGCAACAGCGAGAGCAACGGTGCCATGCCGGCGCCGCCACCGATGCACACGATCGGCAGGACGTGACCGTTGCGCAGCGTGCAGGAGCCGTACGGGCCGTTCACCGCAACCTCGTCGCCGACCGACAAGCCGCCCTCGAGCAGTCCGGCGAACCGGCCGCCCGGATACTTCTTGATGAGGAACTCCAGCTTGTCCGGGGTGGCCGGCGTGGTGGCGATGGAGAACGAGCGCTTCTCGTCGGTGCCCGGCACGAAGATGTCGACGTACTGGCCCGACTTGAACTCGATCGCCTCCGGCTCGACCACGTCGAGCTTGAGCGACACGATGTCGCGGGTCATCGGCTCGATCGCCGCCACCCGGGTGCGGACGTCCTGAATCGGTGCGCCGCCGAGCAATTCGTCCTCATCGAAGTTGAGCAGCTCGATCTCGCAGTCACTGTAGGCGAAGCTGCGGCACAACAGGACGTACCCTTCGGCCTCCTCGGCTTCGTTGCAGGCGAACGTCGAATAGTCGTCCATCTGGATGTCGCCGTCGAGCACGAACGACTTGCACGCCGAGCACTGTCCCTCCCGGCATCCGTGCATGAGGTGGATGCCCTGCCGGAACGCGGCGTCGAGGATGGTTTCGTCCTCGCTGACCTCCATCTCGATGTCGACGGGTTCGAAGCTGATGCGGTGGCTGTCGGCCACGTGGTTCTCCTTTGAGCTGCAGGATTTGCCGGCTGATCGAGCGCGCTCCTCCCTTACCGCTGATCGAGTAGGCCCGGCGACGCAGGAGCCGAGCGCATCGAGATCACTGTCCGTGCAATGGAAGTGGGCTCGATACGCGTCGGGCTCGCTGCGCTCGCTCGTCGCTACTCGACCAGCGGTGGAGGCTGCTCGGCGACCGGTACTCAGACGGTTACGGCGCCGTTCTTGTTCGCCTTGTACGCCGCGACGTGGGCCTCGCGTTCCGCGTCGGACATCTCGTTCAGCGCGATGTTGGGGCTGCCGAACTGGATGCCTCGAACATCGTCGAGGGTCCACATCTTGTCGGGATCGAGATCCAGGTGTGGCTGCGGGATCAGGGTCTTGCCATCATCGCGCACATAACCGAGATTCGTGATGATGTCGGCAAGATCGCCTCCATGGTGCAGCGTCTCCCATTCGCGGAAACCGGTGAGCCGTCCCATGTTCGGGGTCTCCCGACCCTCGTACTCGGGGCGGAAGGCCACCTTGTCGGTCCACGCGCAGGTCTCCGAGCAGTAGGTGCGCCACTGACCGTCGACCTTGTCGACCACCATGTCCTCACGGATGAGCGCGGGCACCATGCAGGTCCAGCAGCGGTGCGGGTACTCGTAGTCGACGTCCTCGAACGCGATCGGCTTGTTCTTGCCCGGGTAGCGGAGGCGGTTGTAGTTCTCCCACCACTTGCCGAACCTGTTGTACCAACCGGGATACTTCTCCTCGAACCACTCGAAGTCCTTGTCGGTCATCGGGTCGATGCGCCAGTAGTTGACCGGCCAGCCGGTGGCGAAGAACCGCGCGACCTCGTGCACGTAGAACTTGTTGGTGATGCGGTTCCACGCTTCCTCGACGAGGTCGTGCGGGATCACCAGACCGTACTTCTCCAGTGGCAGAAGGTAACTGCGGTAGTAGTCGTCGTAGATCCAGCGACGCCACATCTCGGCGTAGCTTTCCCGGTCCTTGCGGCGATCCTTGGTGCCGTACTCGATGAATGTGCCGATCGCGGCGTCGACGACGCAGTGGTTGTTCCACCATGCGTAGCGCAGATCGCGCTCGAGCAGCGGGCGGTTGCGTTCGTCGGCCAGCGCCATCAACAGGATGGAGTAGCCGTTGGAGATGTGCCGCGACTCGTCGGACTGCACCGAGTGGAACACCGTCGGCAACAGATAGTCACCGTTGGCGGCCGCCTCGTCGGGCATGGCGACGAACAGGGTGTTGGTGAACGCGGTCTCGGCCACCACCGTCAGGTAGATGTTGGCGGCGGTGATCGCGTCACCGGTGATGAAGCCCTCGCCGAACTGACGGCCGATGGTGCCGGCGTAGTTGTTGGCGAATGCCTTCTCCGTGATGTCGAACCCGGCGGGATCGATGTAGTTGTTCATGTACAGCTTCTTGAGGTTCATCTGAATCGTCGAGTGACGAACCTCGTCGATCATCTGCACCGCGAGACCGTTGTGGATTTCCGGGTTGGGGACGGCGTCGATGGCCATCGGCATCGCCCGGGCGGCCGAGATCTCCGGGAACGGGATGATCGACAGGAAGAGTTTCTGCCATTCCAGCCAGCGCTCCTGCACCTGGCGGAACATGTTGCCGCGGATGGCACCGTCCATGGCGCCGAAGACGCGGTTGTCCTTCTCCTCCTCCATCGGGAAGTAGGACCGCATGATCTGCTTGAGCGGGTCCTTCTTGGGGGCCTTCTCAAATGTGTAGTCGGTTCCGAAACGTGTCGCCGGGGTCGCAAACGTCGGTTCCCAGGACAACTCGGTGATCTTCGCATGGGCTTTGGTCAAGCTCTGCCTGCTCAATGTGCGCCTCCTCTGATAGGAGGCCGACGAGATGCCGGCCTGCTGGGCTGGAGCGCCTTTGATACAACCGTGTGATGACGGACACACCCGTCTCACTGTGAGACGGCGCACAAGTTTGTTGACGTGAACCCGCGATGCAGGCGTCGGTTCGACGGTCGGGGGACGGCGGGAAACGGCTGCGGGCGTCCGCGAGGCGTCAGCGTATCGCCTGGTAGGTGGCCGTTTCGAAGTCGAGGTAGTGCCGCAATGCGGGCGGGTCGCCGAACGGGAAGAGCTGGGTCGCCCAGAAACCGGCGACACCGGTCGCGGGGTCGATCCAGTAGTAAAGGTTGGCCAGTCCGGCCCACGCCGACGACCCGGCCCGACGTCCGGTGGGGGCGTCAGCGTCGTTGACCATGAACGCCAGCGACCACGACTTGGGCAGGCCGGGGAAGAACTCGATGTCGTGGGAGAGCGCCGGCTTCACGCCGGGCAGCATCCGCACCGACAGGTCGCCGAGCTGACCGCGGGTGGCCTCGGCGACGGTCTCCGGCGCCAGGATCTGCTCGCCGGAATCCGAGGTGCCGCCGCGCAGCCATATGCGGCAGAACGCGAGGTAGTCGCGGACCGTCGAATACAGTCCCTGGCCGCCCATCTGGACCTCCGGGTCCGTGGGCTGGGCGAACCGATGGTTCGGTGTGAGGGTCCCGTCCGGCTTGCGACGGTGCATCACCGCGCGGCGCTCGCGTTGGTCGGTGGACAGCGCGAAGCCGGTATCGGACATGCCGAGTGGGCTGAAGAGGTCTTCGCTCATCACGTCACCGAGGCGGGCTCCGGTGACGGCCTCGATGACCAGGCCCACCCAGTCGATGTTGCTCCCGTACTCCCAAGCCGTTCCCGGATCGAACAGCAGTGGTGTGGTGAGGGCATCCATCGTGGCGGTGGAGATGTCGGGCATCCGCCCGTCGCGGGACAGTCGCGCGTAGGTCTCGTTGAAGAAGTCGTAGCCGAAACCCGCTGTGTGGGTGAGCAATTGGCGGGTCGTGAGGTCGGTCTCCGGTGCCCGCAAACGCGGTTCGCCATTGTCCTCGAAACCCTCGATGACCCGGACCAACCCGAGCAGCGGCACGTACTCGCGGGCGGGTGCGTCGAGGTCGAGCCGACCCTGCTCGACGAGTTGCAACGCGACCGTCGCGGTGATGGCCTTCGTCGCGGAGAAGATCGCGAACACCGAGTCGGTGGTCATCGGGGTGGAGTCGTCGTCGATCGACCGCAGGCCCGCCGACCCCAGGTAGACGTCATCCGTGTCGGTGGTGACACCCGCGACCACGCCCGGAACGCGGTCGTCGCCGGAGGTCGCTGCGGCGAGCACGTCGTCGAGGGTGGACGCCAATTTCCGGGGATCGATCGTCGGTGTGCTCATGCCGTGGAGTCTACGAGTCGCTGCCGACAGCGCCGACGAACCGACCGAGTCGGCGGAGCCCCTCCGACAATTCGTCGGCCGACGCCGAATACGACAGGCGGATATGGGTGTCCGCGGTCTGCTCGCCGAAGTCCATTCCGGGTGTCAGGGCCACGTGTGCCTCGCGCAACGCGCGATCGCAGAACTCGCCTGCGGTCAGCCCCGTTCCGGACACGTCGACGTAGACGTAGAACGCGCCGTCGGGAACGACCGGCACCGGCAGCCCGATGCGGTCAAGTCCTTCGAGGACGAGCTCGCGACGGATGCGGTACTCCTCGCGGCGCGCCTCGGCCAGCGCCAGCGACGCCGGGGTGAAGCACGCCAGTGCCCCGAACTGAGCGGGGGTCGGTGGGCAGATGTAGTAGTTCTGGGCGAGTCGTTCGAGCACCGGCACCAGTTCGTCGGGCACGATGCACCAGCCCAGTCGCCAGCCGGTCATCCCGAAGTACTTGGAGAAGCTGTTGATGACGATCGCGCCGGGGTCGGCGGTCAGGATGCTGCGCGGCCCCGTGCCGTCGGGTGCCGGGTCGGACAGACCCAGGTAGATCTCGTCGACGATCCGCCAGCCGCCGCGTGCCTCCACGTCGGTGCACAACCGCAACAGTTCGTCGAAGGGGATCGAGGTCCCGGTCGGGTTCGACGGTGTCGCCACCATCACGCCCCGGGTGTCGGACGACCAGGCCTCGTCGACGAGGTCGGCGGTCAGTTGATACCGGGTGGCCGGGGACGTGCCGACCAGCCGCACCCGCGCGCCGAAGCTCTCCGCGAACCGCCGATTGCACGGGTAGGACGGGTCCGCGACCAGCACCTCGTCACCGGGATCGATGAGCGCCGCGCAACACAGCAGCAGCGCCGCCGACGCACCCGACGTCACCACCACGCGATGCGGGTCGACGGCGGCACCGAAGTGGTCGCGGGTGAAATCGGCGATCGCGGCACGCAACTCGGGCAGACCGAGCGCCCCGGTATAGGTCAGCGGACGGCCGTCGGTGAGGTCGGCGACCGCGGCGAGAAACGCGGGCGGTGCACCGAAGTCGGGCTCGCCGATGCTGAGCTTCACCACGTGGTGCCCGTCTGCCTCCAACTCGGCGGCCCGTTTGCCGAACTCCATCGCGTAGAACGGCGTGACGGCCTCGGCACGCTGGGAGATCTTCATGGGGCCCATTGTCGCCGATGGCCGTCACGCCGGGAGTCAGGCGGCGTCAGACGCGGTCGAACGTGTCCGGGTCGGGTCCGCGACGACGGTCCTTGTTGAGTCCGTCGATCGCCGCCATGTCCTCGGGCGACAACTCGAAGTCGAACAGGGCGAAGTTCTCCTCGACCCGCGAGCATGTCACCGACTTCGGGAACACGATGTCGCCGCGCTGGATGTGCCAGCGCAACGTCACCTGAGCCGTGCTGCGGCCCTTCTCGGCGGCGATCTTCGCCAGGACGGGGTCGTCGAGGACATCGCCCTGGGCGATCGGGGACCACGCCTCGGTGGCGATTCCGTGGCGAGAATTGAACTCCCGCAACGGGTTCTGTGTCAGGTAGGGATGCACCTCGATCTGGTTGACCGCCGGCACGACGTCGGTCTCGGCGAACAGGCGCTCGAGGTGGTGCTGCTGGAAGTTGGACACACCGATCGCACGGGTTTTGCCGTCGGCGAGGAAGCGCTCCAGCGCCTTCCAGCGGGGGACGAAGTCGCTGACCGTGGGCAGCGGCCAGTGGATGAGGAACAGGTCGATCTGCTCGAGACCGAGGTCGGCGAGGGTCTGATCGGCGGCGCGCAGGGCATCGTCGTAGGACGAGAACTTGTTGTTGAGCTTGCTGGTGACGAACACGTCGGACCGGTCGAGGCCGGACTTCGCGACCGCGGCACCCACGCCCTTTTCGTTTCCGTACATCTCCGCGGTGTCGATGTGCCGATAACCCACCTCGAGTGCGGTGAGCGTCGCCGCCTCCGTCTCCGCCGGCGGGATCTGGAACACCCCGAATCCGAGCTGCGGGATCTCGACGCCATTGTTGAGAGTGATTGCGGGAACTGACATGTGGTGCATCTCCTTATCTGTGGGGGGTGGATCAGGGGATCAGGACGAACTTGCCGCGCGGGTGGGCGGTGGCCAGCTCGGAGAGCGCGGTGGGTGCCTCGGCGAGCGGGAAGGTCTTGGCGACCTCGGTGACGAGCGCACCGGCGGCCGCGTCGGCGATGAGGCCGTCGATGGCGGCCGCGCGGTTGGTCTTGCTCTGCGAGCTGCTGCCATTGATCAGCACGATCCCGTCGGCGGCGCGGCCGAAGCCGGCGATGCTGACGATCTTTCCTGGGTTGTCGACCAGTTCGAGCGACACGTCGATGGCCTCGTCGGTGCCGACGGTGTCGAGGACCGCGGTGATCGGGCCGGGCGCGGCCCCGCGCACCCGGTCGAGGAGTCCGTCACCGTAGGTGACGGCGATCGCGCCCAGCGCACGCAGGTGATCCTGGTTGGCGGCACCTGCGGTGGCGACGACGGTGGCTCCCGCACCGACCGCGAGTTGCACCGCGATCGACCCGACGGCACCCGAACCGCCATGGACGAGAACAACATCGGATGCAGTGACATCGGCGGTCCGGACCAGGTCGGCGGCGGTGACACCCACCAGCAACAGACCCGCGGCGTGCGCAACGTCGAGGGTGGCGGGCCGCGGATGGATGGCGGCGGCATCGGCGAGCAGGGTGTCGGTGTATGCGCCGACAGCGCGGTAGACGATGACATCGTCGCCGACCGAGATCGGACCGCGTGTGGTTGCGGCGCCGTCACCGACCGCGGTCACCACACCGGCGGCCTCAAAACCGATCGGAAGTGGGAGACGGGACTCGTCGGCACCCATCTGTCCGGTGACCGTCTTGTAGTCGGCCGGGTTCATACCGATCGCCTGTGGGCGGACGATCACCTGTCCGGGGCCGGGTGGTGGGACGTCGACGTCGATGAGGCGAAGCACATCAGCCGGGTCCCCGTATGCGGTTGCGACGTATCTACGAGCCATGTGTGGTGCAAGGGCATCGCCGCCGCGGCTATTCCGCGTCGGTGTCGACGGGTCAATCGGACAATTCGGATCAGCCCAGCGCACGCCGGGTGAGTTCGGCGATCTCCTCGGAGAAAGCGACCAGCGTCACGGTGTCGATCGCGGTGCGCATTGCGGAGATCACCGACACCTGCTGCGCGACGGCGTCGTCGAGGGGCCAGCCGTAGGCGCCACTCGAGATCAGTGGGAAGGCGATGGAACGAGCGCCGAGGAACTCGGCCAACCGCAGGCTGCGCGAGTAGCAGGCACGCAGGATCTCGGTGCGATCCTCCCGCGCCGAGTAGACGGGTCCGACGGTGTGGACGACCCAGCGGGCGGGCAGGTCTCCGGCGGTGGTGGCGACGGCGGCGCCGGGCTCGAGGCCCGACGGGAGCGTCGTCTCACGCAGCAGCCGGCACTCGCGGAGAATTTCCGGGCCACCGGCACGGTGGATTGCGCCGTCGACGCCGCCCCCGCCGAGCAGCGACGAGTTGGCGGCGTTGACGATCGCGTCCACCCGCTGGGTGGTGATGTCACCGCGGACGACGGCGATGGCGGTCATGCAGGCCAGCGTAGGCGGGGGTCAGCTGAAGGTCGGTCCGTTCGGGCCCGACGAGTTCTTCGATTTCTGCCGCCAGAGCATCAGGCCGCCGTAGATCGCGAGCCCGATCAGCGCGATCCAGAACAGTCCTTTCAGGAGCGGTCCGATCATGCACAGGGCCAGCAGCGCCACGGCGATGATGCCGAGCACCTTCCAGAAGCCGAGGCCGGAGTTGGTGGATGTGGGGTTGGGTGTTGGTGTTGTCATGACTCCACAATGCCTGTCTGTTCGGAGAAAATCACCTGTTCAGAGCCTATTTCGGGGAAAGATCAGGGGTATCCCTGAGAGTGTCGCCGGGGTCGGTCGGCCCGATGTCGGGGCAGTTCGACGGGTTCGGTGTAGGAGCAGCCGAGCAGGCCCGGTTCGGCGAATCCGCAGCGATCCCGGAACCAGGCCACGGTGATCTCGGCGATGCGCTGCCGCGAGCGGGTGATCAGGTACCCGTGGGTGCAGTCGTCGAAACGCTCGTCGTAGAACCAGATGTCGAGGATCTCGCGGTTGACCCGTTGGCGGGTCAGCAGCGGCGTCGACATCATCACCATGGACAGCCGGATCAGGTAGGCGCCACCGAGTGCGTGGATCTGGACGCAGTCCGCGTCGTCCGCGTCGTCGAGGACATGGGCCGGCCCGAGGTCGAGTACAGCGACGGGCGGCATCGACTCGAGCGACTCGACGAGCCATGCCTCCATGCCTGTCCAGTCGGAGACGATGGGCGTTTCCTGCGGGTGTTCGTGCGGCTGGTTCACCGGGCGCACCTCCTGTGTCGGGGTCACCTGCAGTGAATCATCGGGTACCGACAAACTGTTCGGCCGCGCACGGCAGGATGGTGGCGTGCCGATTCCCGAGTTCATCCGTCGCCTCCGCGAACACGTCGGCCATGATCCGCTGTGGCTGTCCGGGGTCAGTGCCGTGGTGCGTGATGCCGATGGCCGAATCCTGCTGACCCGGCGTGTCGACACCGGTCAGTGGGCGATCGTCTCGGGGGTGCTCGAGCCGGGCGAGGAACCGGCCCGGGCGATCACCCGCGAGATCGGCGAGGAGACCGGGATTCGAGCCGAGGTGATCCGGTTGACCAGCATCGACGTGACCCCGCTCGTCACCTATCCGAACGGTGATCAGACCCGGTACCTCGACGTGTGCTTCCTGGCCCGGCACGTCTCGGGGGAGCCGCATCCCGCCGACGACGAGAACACCGATGTCGCCTGGTTCGGCGTCGACGAGATCCCCGCCGATCTCGCCGACACGTCCCGGCTACGGATCGACAAGGCGTTGCGCGACGACGAGGCCGCCTGGTTCCGGCGATGAACCGTCACGACCGCGCCGAGCGCCGACCGTGGTGGCGATCGCGACGTGGTGCGGGCCGGCCGGTCGCGGCGAACACCTCAAGGATCTCGCCCAACCGCGCACGCTGCGTGATCACACGTCAATAATTGTCGCCTGATCACGCAGAATGCTCACTTGGGCGGATCGCCGTCGGGGCAGGCCGGCGAAGCCGCGGGTCGGGTCGCGATCAGCGTCGGTCGGGCACCCCGACCAGCTCGGACGGCGCTTCGCCGGAGGCGTCGGCGGCGATGGCCGCGAGTTCTTCACCGAGCGACTCGCGGGTGGTGTCTCCGGGCGCCTCGGCGGCCGAACTCTTCCCGCCGGTGAACAGCGAGAACACCGCACCGAGCAGGCAGCACACCAGCGCGAAGGTGAATGCGGCGGTCAGGCCGTCGGCGAACGGATCCGAGATCAGGTGTGGGAAGAAGTCCAGACCCGTGAGGTGTTCGACGCTGGCCTGCGGCAGTGACGACGCATGCCCGGCGAGCAACTGCTGGATCGGGTTGTAGCCGAGGAACGCGGCGAACAGGATGCCGACGGTCGGCAGGTGCGCCAAGGTGTTCGCCTGGTCGGCGGGCAGACCGTTGGCGGTCAGGCCGCTGAGCATCGCGGTCGGCAGGTGTGCGCTCAGTCCGGCGATCATCAGCGAGAAGAACATGCCGATGGACAGCACCATCGCGGCGTTCTGGAACGTCGTCATCATGCCCGCACCCGAGCCGCGGGACGTGACCGGCAGGCTGTTCATCACCTCGGCGCGGTTGGGCGAGGCGAACAGGCCCATGCCGATGCCGTTGATCAGCAGGATCACCGCGAAGACCGGGTAGGCGAAGTTGACCGGGATCGCGATCAGGGCGGCGAAGGTGCCGGCGGTGATCAGCATGCCGCTGGTGGTGAACCACTTGGTGCCGAGCTTGTCCGAGAGCGCACCGGACACCGGGGCGGAGATGAGGAAGCCGATCGTCATCGGGACCATGTAGATGCCTGCCCACAGCGGGGTGCGTGAGTAGTCGTAGCCGTGCTGCGGCAGCCAGATGCCCTGCAGCCAGATGATCAGGATGAACTGCAGACCACCGCGGCCGATGGAGGCCATCAGGTTGGCGGCGTTGCCGAACGCGAAGCTGCGGTTACGGAACAGCGAGAGTTCGAACAGCGGGCTGTCGACCTTGGTCTCGATGTAGGCGAACAGCGCCAGCATCACCATGCCGCCGATGAGGCCGGTCAGCACCCACGGGTTGGACCACCCCATGTTGGAGTCGCCGTAGGGCTGGATGCCATAGGTGATGGCGATGAGGATCGAGATGAGCCCGATCGCGAAGGTCAGGTTGCCCCACCAGTCCATCTTCGCCTTCTTGCGGACGCCCGTGTCACGCAGCTTCAGGTAGGCCCAGATGGTGCCGACCACACCGAAGGGCACCGACACGAGGAAGATGTAATGCCACTGGATCGGCGCGAGGACACCACCGACGAGCAGGCCGAGGAACGAGCCGGCGATCGCGGCGACGCCGTTGATGCCCATCGCCAGGCCACGTTGGTTGGCGGGGAATGCGTCGGTGAGGATGGCCGAGGAGTTCGCCATCAGGAACGCGCCGCCGACGCCCTGCACGATGCGCCAGAAGATCAGCCACATCGCGGCTTCGGGTCCGTCGAACCAGGTGATGGCCAGGAAGATCGACGAGACCGTGAAGATCGCGAATCCCATGTTGTACATGCGGGCGCGCCCGTACATGTCGCCGAGCCGGCCGAAGGACACCACCAGTACCGCGGTGACGACGAGGAAGCCCATCATCATCCACAGCAGGTAGCTGGTGTTCTGCGGTTCGAGGGGGTTGAGGTTGATGCCCTTGAAGATGTCGGGCAGGGCGATGAGCACGATCGAGCTGTTGATCGTCGCGATCAGCATGCCCAGGGTCGTGTTGGAGAGCGCTATCCACTTGTAGTGGGGATCATCGGTGGGCGCGGTCTGCGGCGCCGACGGTGCTGTTGTCATGAGAAGTCCTGTGAGAGTGGCGAGTTGGGATACCGGTCGGTGGGGCCGTGCGCGGACGGCCCGATACGGCTACGTCGTCCCGAGTGCGTCGGCGAGGATCGACAACCCCCGGCACACCGTGGCGCGGTCCTCGTCGTCGAGGCCCTCGATGGCGTCGGCGAGCAGGCGGGCTTTCTGGGAGCGTGCGCTGGCGATCACCTCGACGCCCTCCGCGGTGGGGCTGAGCAGCTTGGCCCGCCCGTCCTCGGGATCGGTGGTGCGCTCGATGTAGCCCTTCTCGTCGAGGGCCGCGACGATCCGGGACATGGTCGGCGCCGACACCGATTCCCGTTCGGCGAGTGCGGAGAGCCGGATCGGGGCGTTGTTGATGATGGTCCACAGCGCGGCCGCGACGCCTGCGCTGAGGTTGCCGTTGCCGCCGCGGATGCGCATCGTGCGGTTGATCCGGGTCAGCAGGTGGTACAGGGTGGCGACGTCGGCCGAGGTGCCCAGATCGTCGACAGCGGAGACGGACGTCATCGGCGCGACCTTTCGATGGAGGTTTGTTGTGAACTGCAACCATTATTAGTTGCTTGATGCTAAGTAAGCGAATCGTAAAGAGATCATGAGGACCGTTATCGGATCGTGAGGTGATCTCGGCTCGGCCACGAATGGACGCGATCTCGGCGTCAGAAGCCCTCGGGCAGGTCGCGCGCGCGTAGCGTCGCCGATCACCAGGGATGAACACACTGCGCGACCGCGCGGAGACGGAGGAGTCATGCTCGGACTGGGGATCATCGGGTGGATCATCATCGGCGGCCTCGCCGGATGGATCGCCAGCAAGATCATGAAAACCGATGCACAGCAGGGAATTCTGCTCAACATCGTGGTCGGCGTCATCGGCGGCTTCCTGGGTGGGTGGATTCTCAGCCTGTTCGGTGTCGACGTCGCCGGCGGCGGTCTCATCTTCAGCTTCCTGACCTGCCTCGCCGGGGCGTGCCTGCTGCTGTGGATCGTCGGCCTGATCCGGGGGCGCAGCCGAACCCGCGTCTGACCGTTCACGCCGAACGCCGTCCGTGATCCCCGCACATCGGGAAGAACGGACGGCGTTCGCATTGTTGGGCCGAGGAGAGCAACGACGCCGAGCAGAAGGAGACCGGGTATGACACGGGTGGCGATCATCGGAGGACACGGCAAGATCGCGCTGCGGGCGGCTCGCCTGCTGGCCGACCGGGGTGACCAGGTCACCTCGATCATCCGCAACGACGCGCATGCCGACGACGTCTCCGCCGCGGGTGCGACACCCGTGGTCGCCGACGTCGAGACGCTCGACACCGCCGGACTGGCCTCGGTGCTCGCGGGTCACGACGCCGTCATCTGGTCGGCGGGGGCCGGTGGTGGCAACCCCGACCGCACATACGCGGTGGACCGCGACGCCGCCATCCGATCGATGGACGCCGCCGGCTCGGCCGGCATCGGACGCTACGTGATGGTCTCCTACTTCGGCGCCGGACCCGACCACGGTGTCGCGCAAGACAACTCGTTCTTCCCGTACGCGCAGGCCAAGGCCGATGCTGACGAGTATCTGCGCGCCACGTCGCTGAACTGGACGATCCTCGGGCCGAGCCGTCTCACCGACTCGCCCGGGAGCGGCTCGATCCGGGTCGGCGGCTCGCGCAGCGCGTCCAGCGAGGTCAGCCGCGGCAATGTGGCCGCGGTGATCGCGGCCGTACTCGACGACGCCGACACGTATCGCACGACCATCGAGTTCGACGACGGCGAGGTGCCCATCGCGGACGCGCTGCCCTGACGGTGCTGTACCTGACGGCTCTCTACCTGACGGTCCTGCCCTGACGGTGCTGTACCTGACGGCTCTGGCCTGACGGTCCTGCCCTGACGGTCCTGGCCTGACGGTCCTGCCTGACGGTCCTGCCCTGACGGCTCTGGCCTGACGGCTCTGCCCGGACGGCTCTGCCCTGACGGCGGTCGGTCACCCGGCGATAATCGCCGGGTGACCGAGGCATCGATGACACCGACGCGGGAACTGCTCGACGCGTTGCGCGCGATCGTCGGCGAGCACCATGTGCTGACCGACGCCGACGCGACCGCCGGGTACCTCAGCGACTGGACCGGGCGGTGGACCGGCCAGGCGGACGCCGTCGTGCGGCCGCGGACCACCGACGAGGTGGCAGCCGCTGTCGCGGCCTGCGCCGCCGCCGGAGCGGTCGTGTGTACGCAGGGCGGCAACACCGGGCTCGTCGGCGGGTCGGTGCCACCGATCGGCCGGCTCGACGGCCGCCCGGTCGTCCTGCTGAGCACCGCCCGGATGACCGACATCGACGACGTCGACATCATGGGCCGCTGCGTCGGCGCGCAGGCGGGCGCGACCATCGACGCCGTCGATCGGGTCGCGCAGCACCACGGCCTCATGTTCCCGGTCGACCTCGCCGCCCGGGACTCGGCGACCGCGGGCGGGGTGGTGGCCACCAACGCGGGCGGCATCCGGATGATCCGGCACGGCAACACCCGCGCCCAACTGCTCGGGATCGAAGCCGTCCTCGCCGACGGCCGCGTGCTGCGACGCTGGACCTCGCTGGTGAAAGACAACGTCGGATACGACCTTCCGGGTCTGCTCGCGGGCAGCGAGGGCACCCTCGCGGTCATCACCCGCGTGCTGTTCCGCCTCGTCGCGCCGCCGTCGGCCAGCACCGTCCTGGTGGCCGGGGTGGCACGGATCGACGACGCGATCGGTCTGCTGGGGCAGGCGGGTTCGGCCGGTCTGATCATCGAGGCCGCCGAGATCATGACCGACGACGGCGTGTCGCTGGTCGCGGCACACGGCCTGCGCCGGCCGCTGGCCACCGCGGCCCCGTTCTACGTCCTCCTCGAGGTGTCGGGAACCGGCGACACCGAGGGCATCGTGCTCGACGTCCTGGAGAACGCGGACGGCATCGTCGACGCCGTCGTCGAACCCGGGCCCGCCCGGGCGTTGTGGGCGCTGCGCGAGCAGCACACCGAGTCCATCGCGCGATCGACCACCACACCGGTGGTGAAACTTGATGTCTCCGTACCGATTCGGTCGCTGTCGGCAGCGATCGCCGAACTGTCGGCGATTCCCTCCGGCCTCGATCATCCGTGCCGGCCGATCCTGTTCGGCCACATCGGCGACGGCAATATCCACGTCAATCTGCTCGACGTGCCCGAGAACGACGTGGCCGACGTCACGGCCCGCGTGTTCGGCATCGTCTCGGCCCACGGCGGTAGCATCAGCGCTGAACACGGAATCGGTCGCGCCAAGGCGGCGTGGACTCACCTCGGTCGCAGCGACGTCGACCGTTCCACAATGCGCGCGATCAAGGACGCGCTTGATCCAGCCGGACTGCTCAATCCGGGCGTGATCTTCGGCTGACCGCCGCACGCACCCGGTCGCCCCCTGAACCGTCACCGAAATTTCGCTTGGCGGACCCGCGAGTAGCCCCTAGGCTGGCCCGATTCCCTGAACCGATCGGAGCCCCCATGACATCGATCAGCACCACCGGAGTCCGCACCACCCTGCCGCGGGTCCGCGACTTTCATCCCAGCGACGTCGACGGCATCGTCGATCTCTGGGAGCGCGTCTCCCGGCCGACTGGCACCGCGGTCTACGCGTTGTCCGAGGTCCTGACCTCCTGCCATCAGGACCACGCGCTGGTGGCGGTCGACGAGCACGACCGGGTCGTCGGCGCCATCGTCGGACGGGCGGCGCACGCCCAGGGCTGGATCGTCTTCTTCGCCGTCCTGCCGAGCCGATCGGACTCGCAGACCGGTGCCGCGTTGCTGTCGGGCCTGGCGCGACGGATGGCGCCTCTCGGACTCGCGCGGCTCTCGGCGCTGGTCGCCGACGAGGAGGCCCGATTCGACGACTATCTGCGCGACGGCTACCACGTCAAGCAGAACCTCCGGTACCTCGAACGGCCGGTCACCGTGACCGCGACCGAGTTGTCGGCGCTGCGTGAACTCGGTGGACGAGCGCTGCCCGACGACCTGTGGGACGCGATGGGCGGCATGCGACGGGAGAAGGAGTTGCTGGAGCTGCGCCTGATCACCCCGCTCACCGAACCCGAGCTCGCCGTGCGGTGCGGGGTGGTCCCACCGCGCGCGGTGATGCTGTTCGGTCCGCCGGGCACCGGCAAGACGACCTTCGCCAAGGCAGTCGCCTCGCGTCTGGGCTGGTCGTTCATCGAGGTGTTCCCGTCCCGTCTGGCCGACGGCGCGCCCAGTGTCGCCGCCGGACTGAGGGAGACGTTCAGCCGGATCGCCGAACTCGACCACGTCGTGGTGTTCATCGACGAGGTCGAGGAGATCGCGGCGCACCGGCAGGGTGAACCGCCGTCGCCGACCCAGGGCGTCACCAACGAACTGCTCAAACTGATCCCCGAGTTCCGTTCCGAGCCGGGGCGCCTGCTGATCTGTGCGACCAACTTCATCCGTGCCCTCGACTCCGCGTTCCTGCGACACGGACGGTTCGACTACGTCATCCCGATCGGTCTGCCCGACGACGAGGCGCGGACGGCCATCTGGGAGCGGTTCCTGCCGCCGGCCGCCGAGGACGTCGCCGTCCCCGATCTGGTGCGCTCCAGCGACGGATTCACGCCGGCCGACATCGAATACGCCGCGCGCCGGGCGGCGCAGAGCTCGCTGGAGCGTTCGCTGGCGGCGGGTGCCGGGTTCGTGGTCGGACCCACCACGCAGGACTATCTCGACGCGCTGGCGGAGACGCGGGCGACGGTGTCACCCGAGGTGGTCGCCGATTTCCTCGAGGACATCGACCGCATCGCGCGGTTGTGATCGGGAGTGGTCTCGATGCAGTCGTCGCAAGCTCCGCCCGATCCGAAGAGTCTCCCGACCCGCTGGTCGAGTGAGCGCCGGGGGTCTCCCCACCCGCTGATCGGGTGAGCGAGAAGGGTCTCCCCACCCGCCGATCGAGTGAGCGAGAAGGGTCTCCCCACCCGCCGATCGAGTGAGCGAGAAGGGTCTCCCCACCCGCTGATCGAGTAAGCGAGTGAGCTTGCGAGCGAGCGCATCGAGATCTCGCCGCGGTGGTCTCGATGCAGTCGTCGCAAGCTCCTCCTTTACTCGACCGGCGGAGGGGGTTGCCGCGAGATGCGTTCTAGAGCGCGCCGATCACCGCCGACGACTCGACCGGCTCGGAGAACATCGGGAAGTCGAAGCTGATCGCGTTGTCGTGCTCGGCCACCGACGTCGCCGCCGTGCAATCGGTCAGCGTGATGACGCGGTAGCCGTTCTCGTAGCCTGTCCGCATCGTCGACTCGACACAGCAGTTGGTGAGGAAGCCGGCGAGGACGATCGTCGTGATGCCCTTGCTGCGCAGGATGAAATCGAGGTTGGTGCTCGCGAAGGTGTCCAGGCCGCGTTTGCCCTCGATGACGATGTCGCCGGCGGCGGGTGCGAGGTCGTCGACGATCGCGGCACCCCACGTGTCCTTGACGAAGGCGTTGCCGTCGACGACACCCTTGAGGATGCCGTACGGATGCCGGGTCAGCTCGCCGTAGCCGGGGGCGAAGGTGATGGGGACATGCATGACGGTCACGCCCGCCGCGCGGGCTTTCTCGACGAGCCCGACCGTGTTGGTGAGCATGCCGGTCTTCTCCATCACCTCCGCGACCGCGTCGTGCAACACGCCGCCGTCGCTGGCGAACTCGTTCTGGAACTCGATGAGCACCAGCGCGGTGGTGGCCGGGTCGAGGGTCAGGGTCTCGGACATGGTCGTTCCTTTGGGTCGTCGTGCCAGCGGTGAGCTGCGCCACAGCGATTGAATCACTTTCGTCGAGTCGTCGGGCAGTGCTCGCCGAATCCTGAGACGATGCTCTCGTGACGACCGACGAGGTGCCGCGCGACGAACTGGCCGGACTGGCACACCGGTGCGGGGTGGCCACGAGCTACGTGGGATGGGATCAACAAGAACACCAGGTGAACTCGGAAACGATTGTCTCCGTGCTGGGTTCGCTCGGCATCGCGGCGGCGACCGCCGACGAGATCGCGGCCGCGTACACCGAACTCGACGACGAACCGTGGCGGCGCACCCTCCCGCCGGTCATCGTGGCGGTCGAGGGATCCGGGGCGTCGTTTCCCGTCCATGTCCCGCACTGGGATCCGGTGTACGTGCGGATCACCACGGAGAACGAACGCATTCTGGAACCCGTCCAGCTCGACGTCTGGACCGAGCCGCGACACGTCGACGATGCGCTGATCGGACGGGCCACCTTCGAGGTGCCGCGCGACCTCGAACCCGGCTATCACACCGTCAGCGCGCACAACCCGCACGGTGAGCTGACGGTGGAGACCGCGCTCATCGTCACGCCGCGTCGTCTGTCGACCGCGGAGAAACTGACCGACGGTCAGCGGTGGGGACTGGCCGCGCAGCTCTATTCGGTCCGGTCGGCCAAGTCCTGGGGTGTCGGCGACTTCGCAGACCTCGCGCAGATCTGCGAGGTGGCGGCGTCCGCCTACGGCGCCGACTTCGTCCAGGTCAACCCGCTGCACGCGGCGCAACCGAAACCGCCGATCGAGTCGTCGCCGTACCTGCCCGTCACCCGTCGGTTCCTCAATCCGCTCTACATCCGCGTCGAGGACATCCCCGAGGTCGCCACGCTGCGCAAGAAGGACCGCAAGGCGATCGCGGCGACCGCCCGCACGTTCTTCGACGAGAACATCTCGCCGTCGAAGATCAAGCGCAACAAGGTGTTCCGGGCGAAGCTGGCGGCGCTCGAGATGGTGTTCGCGCAGCCGAGAACCGAGCGACGCGAGCACGAGTACCTCGCCTTCCGGAAACGGGAGGGCAAGGGTCTTCAGGGATTCGCGACGTGGTGTGCGTTCGCCGAGCGGTACCGCGAGGACTCGCCGAAGTGGTCGAAACTGCTGCACGACAAGGAGTTCGCCAAGAAGAAGCGCCGGGAGCTGGCCGATCGGGTGGAGTTCCACACGTGGCTGCAGTGGATCTGCGACGAGCAGCTCGCCGCGGCGCAACACGCTGCGCTGTCGGCGGGCATGTCGATAGGGATCATCGCCGACCTCGCCGTCGGGGTCGCGCGGCACAGCGCCGACGTGTGGACCCTCGGCGACGTCCTCGCGTCCGGGGCGACCGTCGGCGCACCCCCGGACGGTTTCAACCAGCAGGGCCAGGGCTGGGATCAGCCGCCGTGGCACCCGCGCAAACTCGCCGAGGCCGCATACGTGCCGTACCGCGACATGCTGCGCACGGTGCTGCGGCACGCCGGCGGTCTGCGGGTCGATCACATCCTCGGACTGTTCCGGCTGTGGTGGATCCCCGACGGCAAGGGTCCGGCCGACGGCACCTACGTCCACTACGACCACGACGCCCTCATCGGCATCCTGGCGCTCGAGGCACAGCGCGCCGGGGCGGTGGTGATCGGCGAGGATCTCGGGGTGTTCGAGCGGTATGTGCAGGAAGCGTTGGGGCACAGAGGGATTCTGGGTACGTCGATTCTCTGGTTCGAACACGGACCGTATGCGCCGATCCCTCCCGAGGCGTACCGCGCGCTGTGTCTGACGTCGGTGACCACCCACGACCTGCCGCCCACGCTCGGTTATCTGCACGGCGACCACATCGCTCTGCGCGCGCAACTGGGCCTGCTGGAATCCGGGGAGGATGCCGAGCGGGTCCGTGACGCGCGGGACCGCGACGCGGTCCTCGCGATGGCCAGGGACCGAGGGTTGTTGTCCGACGGTGTGCCACTGACGGATCCGGCCACCGTCGACGCGCTCTACCGGCTGATCGCGGCGAGTCCGTCGGTGTTGCTGGGTGTCGCCCTCGTCGACGCGGTCGGGGAGCGGCGCATCCAGAATCAGCCCGGAACCAACGCCGACCAGTACCCGAATTGGTGTATCCCGCTGGCCGATTCGGATGGGAACGTGGTCCTGGTGGAGGACCTGGCGAGCAACGCGCGGTTCGCCGAACTCGTCGCCGCCCTCGCCGAATCCGGCGTCGGCGGCGGACACTGAAGGGGTTGAGATGCACATTGCGGGAAAGGTTTTCGTCGTCACCGGGGCCGGCAACGGAATCGGCCGGGAGGTGGCCAGGCAACTCCTCGCCGGCGGTGCGCATGTCGCCGGCGGCGACCTGAGCGCCGACGGACTCGCCGAGACCGGCCGGATCGCGGACGCCGGAGACCGGTTCTCGGCCCACGTCGTCGACATCACCGATCGGCCGTCGGTCGACGATCTGAGGTCGGCAGCCATTGCCGCCCACGGCCCGATCGACGGCCTGGTGAACGTGGCCGGCATCATCCAGCGATTCGTCAAGGTCATCGATCTGCCCTACGAGGACATCGACAAGGTGATGGCGGTGAACTTCTGGGGTGTCGTGCACATGTGCAAGGCATTCCTGCCCGACCTCGTCGAGCGGCCCGAGGCGTCCCTCGTCAACGTCGCCAGCATGGGCGCCTACGTCCCGGTGCCGGGACAGGCGGCCTACGGGGCGTCGAAGGCGGCCGTGATGCTGCTGACCGAGGCGCTGTACGCCGAACTCCTCGACACCAACGTGACCGTGACGGCGATCTATCCGGGCGCCATCGACACCGGAATCGCCGAGCATTCCGGGGTCGAGCTGGCGGCCGACGCGGTGGCCTCCGACCACAAGATGACCAGTCCGGCCGACGCCGGTGCGGCCATCGTGAAGGCCATCGAGAAAGGCAGATATCGGGCGACCATCGGCTCGGATGCCGCACTGATGGACAAACTCTCGCGGCTCAGTCCGAAGTTCGCCTCACGCCTGATCGCCCGGCAGATGAAAGAGCTGCTCGACTGAGGGGGTTCACCGCATACGCCGGGACTCGAACACCGTGAGCGCCAGCGCGATCAGCGCGAGCACACCGACCGCGATGTTGAACACGATGCCCGAGGTCCGCAGACCCCAGTGCGCAGCGGCGATGCCCTCACCGACGATCGGGATGGAGATCGCCACGTAGGCGACCACGAAGTACGTGGAGGTGATCTCCGCGCGGCGGTTGATCGGGCTGGCCGTGACGACGGCGGCGAGTCCCTTGGAGAAGGAGAGCCCCTGGCCGGTGCCGGCCACCAGCGCCCCGATGACCAGCACCGCGAATGACGCCGTGAGCAGCCCGACGGTGACGACCGCGACCCCGACGACCAGGACCGCACATCCGACGATGAGTGCCCGCTCGGTCGGCTGTGAGCGGCCCAGGATCTGGGCGATCACCGAGGCCAGGAACAACATCGACACCAGGAGTCCGGTGAGGGCATGACTCTCGATGCCGACGATGTGCGACACGAAGGACGGCGCCACCGCAGTGAACGTGCCCATCACCGCGAACCCGGCAAACGCGGCGATCGACGCCCGGACGAACACCGAGCGCACCTCGGATGGCACCGACAGGCGCTGGACCGTGAGCCGTGCGCCCGGAGTCACCGCCACCGGCTCGGCGAGGAACCAGATCCCGACGATCGCGATCGCCAGCAGCGCCAGATCCAGCGCGAACGGTAAGCGCAGCGGAGCCGGCGCGAATTGCGCGAGCAGCCCCGCCACCAACGGGCCCAGCCCCAGGCCACCGATGTTGGCCGCGGTGGCCAGCGCCGGCGCCCGATGCCGCCAGCTCCGCGGCGCCAACTCGATGACCGCCGGTGTCGCCGCACCGGCATAGATTCCGGCGGACAGGCCCGACAGCACCCGTCCGAGCATCAGCTGCCACACCGGGCCCGCGGTCAGGAACACCACGGCGCTCACGGCCGAGAGCACCGCACCGGCCAGCAACAGCGGCCGGCGCCCGATGATGTCGGACCACCGGCCGAACAGGATCAGCGCCGCGATCACGCCCGCGGCGTACACCGCGAAGATCACCGTCGTGGTGGTCACGCCGAAACCCAGCTCCGACGAGTAGATCGAATAGAGCGGCGTCGGCAGTGTGGTGCCCAGCATGACGACGGTGAACGCGAAGATCGCGGTGCCGAACGCGCGGGGGCTCGCGGCGGTGCGTACGGCGGTCTGCTCGTGCGCGGCGACGCCGTCGGGCGGCGCGGGTCTCCTCAGCGGCATACCCACAGGCAGCGTTCGGCGTGGGGGCGGTATTCCGAGGGTGCGGTGGTACCGATCGACGGGGGCGCGTGCACCGGGGACACGTATAGGCGCATTGACCTGCACCGGTGCAGGTCGTCACCCGTATCCGGGTCCCCTGTGTATGTGTCGAAAGACTGGCCGATCGGGCAGGTGGCCGCGGCGTCGCGTGCACGCCTGCCGACCCACCACGACGCGCGATCGGCCGCCGTAGAATCTCAGGTCATGCGCGCATGGGCGGTCAGCAGTCCCGGTCCGATCGAGCAGCGGCCGTTGGAGTTCGTCGACAAGCCGGTGCCGACGCCGGGTCCCGACGAACTACTCATCCGGGTGCTCGCCTGCGGAGTGTGCCGCACCGATCTGCACGTCAGCGAGGGCGATCTGCCGGTACGCCGTGCGCACGTCACGCCCGGGCACGAGGTGGTCGGTGAGGTCGTCGACTCCGGAGCGGACGCCGGCGACGTGGAGATCGGTGCGCGCGTCGGCGTGGCGTGGCTCCGGCGCACCGACGGAACGTGCGAATACTGTCGGCGGGGGAGCGAAAACCTCTGTCCGGCATCGCAATACACCGGGTGGGATGCCGACGGCGGTTATGCCGAATACACCACGGTGCCCGCCGCCTTCGCCTACCGGCTGCCCGACGACATCGACACCGTCGCCGCCGCGCCGCTGCTGTGCGCCGGCATCATCGGCTACCGCGCACTCAAACGGGCCGGCCGTCCCGACGACTCCGACCTCGGTTTCGCCGTTCCGAAACGCTTGGGGCTCTACGGGTTCGGCGGCAGCGCCCACCTGTGTGCGCAGGTCGCGCTGGCCCTCGGCGCCCGCGTACATGTGCTGACCCGCGGCGCGCAGGCGCGCGAGCTGGCGCTGTCCCTCGGCGCCGCGTCGGCCGGCGACGCCTACGACGAACCACCGGAACCGCTCGACGGGGCGATCACCTTCGCGCCGGTGGGGGAGCTGGTGCCGGTGGCCATGCGGGCGCTGGACCGCGGGGGTGTGCTGTCCATCGCCGGCATCCACCTGTCCGACACCCCACCCCTGAACTACGAGCGGGAACTGTTCTACGAGAAGGAGATCCGCTCGGTCACCGCCAACACCCGCGACGACGGGCGCGAATTCCTGGCGCTCGCGGCGCGGTACGGAGTACGGGCCACCACCCATCCGTACCCGCTGTCGGCCGCGCAGGACGCCCTGATCGACCTCAAGGCCGGCCGCTTCGACGGCGCCGCGGTGCTCGTCCCGGACTGACCGGGGAGACCTCGGATCACACGGGCTCGAGCAACTCCGGACCGTTGTTGGCGACCCGGTTCACCAGTGGCGCCACCTCACGAATGTCGATCTGCTCGGCGATCGCCTCGGTCGGCGGCGCGAACAGGGTCGTCGGCGCCACGTGATCCGGATCGAGCCAGGCGTCCCAGCTGTCGAACGGCATGATCAACGGCATCCGATCGTGCACCTCGCGCAGATGGCCGACGGCGTCGGTGGTGAGGATCGAGCAACTCAGCAGCGGTGGCTCGTCACGGCCGGCGTCCTTCGGCCGCCACGCCGACCACAGGCCCGCCATGAACAGCCGCGTGCCGTCGTGCGGTGACATGAAGAAGGGGATCTTGGTCGGTTTGCCCTTGTCGTCGGCCGGTCCCTTGCGCCACTCGTACCATCCGTCCATCGGGATCAGGCAGCGCTTGGATTTCACCGCCGCCCGAAACGAGCTCTTCTCGCCGGCGGTTTCGGCCCGGGCGTTGAACAGCAGCGGACCCTTGCCCACCTCCTTCGCCCAGGGCGGGACGAGTCCCCAGCGCATCGCCCGGACACGCAGGGCCGGATCGTCGTCGGGATCGTCGGGGGCGTGTCGCTTGACCACCGTCATGATCGTCGTGGTCGGCGCGACGTTGTAGTTGGTGCCGGGCGATCGGGGGCCGGCGTCTTTCGCGGCCGAGTCGGCGTCGGAGCCGCCGGCCGCCGGATCCAGCGGCACCGGCACCTCGTTGACCGCGTCGATCTCCGCCGCGAGCTTCGCCGGGTCCGTCGTGACCGCAAATCGTCCGCACATGCCGACCATCGTTCCACGGACCCCCGACAGCGGGCAGATCACCAGGTCGGTGGCCGATGCCCGGTCAGGTCGCGATATCGGCGACCACCGCACCGGTGATCGCGACCAGATCGGCCGGGGCCAGTTGGACCTCCAGGCCGCGACGACCCGCGCTGCACAGCACCTGCGGCCACTGCAGCGCCGACTCGTCGATCACGGTCGGCAACGGGGTGCGCTGGCCGATCGGGGAGACCCCGCCGAAGACATATCCGGTGGAGCGGGTCACCGCCTTCTCGTCGGCCATCGCGGCCTTTCCGGCTCCCGGGACCGTGTCGCTCAACGCCGCCGTCGCCGCTTTGAGCGACAACCGCTTCGGCACCGGGACCACGGCGACCGCCAGCGAACCGCCCAGATCGATGACGAGGGTCTTGAAGACCTGCTCGGCGCTCACCCCGAGCTTGGCGGCCGCAGCGACCGCCTCGTCTCCGTACGCTTCGTTGCGCGGGTCGTGGGTGTATCGATGCACGGTGTGCTCGATGCCCGCGCGTTCGAGCGCGCTGATCGCCGGGGTCGCGGCCATGTGGGCTCACATCCTTTCGTGTCGTCCTCGGTGTCGCCGTCGTGGATGGAACATTTGCCGCGGGCGGGCTGTTGAGTCGGGTGGCGCCGCCGCCGAAGTCCAGGTTATTGCCCCGGGCCTCCCGGTCGGGCGCCGACGGTTCCCGATTCGGAAAGGTTGGTCGATCACCCACATGAGCGTGACCGGACTGCTCGCACCCACCCCGCCGACCCTCCAGGTCCCCGACCGGCCCGACACCGGCTCCGATGCCGCATCGGTAAGCTGGATCGACAGCGCACACACGGCGCCCGACCCGCGTTGGGTCATCGAGGCGCCGTCGACCCCCGCGCACACCGTGACCGAAGGGATCGTAGTGGCCGAACCCGAAGCACCTGATCAGAAGCCGACCGGCGCCGGTTCCGCCGCCCCCGATCGCACCGATCCCGCCGAGACCCCCGAGCAGCTGACCGAACGGTTCGAGCGCGACGCCCTGCCGCTGCTCGACCAGATGTACGGGGCAGCGCTGCGGATGACCCGCAATCCCGCCGACGCCGAGGACCTGGTCCAGGAGACCTACGTCAAGGCGTTCTCCGCGTTCTCGTCGTTCCGCGAGGGCACCAACCTCAAGGCCTGGCTCTACCGCATCCTGACCAACACCTACATCAACGGGTACCGCAAGAAGCAGCGGCAACCCGCGCAGTATCCGACCGACGAGATCACCGACTGGCAGCTCGCGGCGACCGCCGAGCACACGTCGACCGGTCTGCGATCGGCCGAGATCGAGGCGCTCGAGGCGTTGCCCGACGACGACATCAAGGCCGCGCTGCAGGCCCTCCCGGAGGACTTCCGGATGGCCGTGTACTACGCCGACGTCGAGGGCCTGCCCTACAAAGAGATCGCCGAGATCATGGACACCCCCATCGGAACCGTGATGTCGCGGCTGCACCGCGGCCGTCGGCAACTTCGCGAACTGCTCGCCGACGTGGCTCGGGAGCGCGGATTCCTTCGGTCGCAGAGCGGATCGGAAAGCGAGGTGGCCCGATGAACGCCGGTGACGCGGACCCGGAATTCAGTCGGCTCGACTGCTCGGCGGTGATCGCCGACGTCTGGCTCCTGCTGGACAACGAATGTGATTCGGGTGCCCGGAGCCGACTCCAGTCGCACCTCGACGACTGCCCGTCGTGCTTCGCCCATTTCGGCATCGAGCAACAGCTCAAGGCGCTCATCAACCGCAAGTGCGGCGGCGAGCAGGCTCCCGAGGGACTGCGGGAGCGGCTGCGGGTCGAGATCCGCAAGACGGTCATCGTGCGCGAGTCGCACGGCGGCCCGTCGGCCTGACCACCGGCCACCGTCGAGGGAGAAATCCCGACGTGGGAGAATGATTCCCGCAACCAGCACAAAGGAGATCCGTCATGGGTAAGCGCGGACGTAAGAAGCGCGCTCGCAAGAAGAACGCCGCCAATCACGGCAGGCGCCCGAACTCCTGAGCCGCGAGTTCGATTCAGGCGTGCGAGACAGACGTCGACAGCATCCAGCGTGATGCTGTCGGCGTTTTTGTTTCCGCGCGGCTCGAGGAGACCAGGTGCGATGTCGGCTAGGTTGGGGGCATGGCTGAAGACGTCGTGGCAGAGATCGTGGCAAGTGTTCTGGAGGTCCGCGCGATCGCCGGCCAGCAGGTCGACGTCGGGGACACCCTGTTCCTGCTCGAGTCCATGAAAATGGAGATCCCGGTGGTCGCCGAGGAACCCGGCACCATCGCCGACGTCAAGGTCCACGTCGGAGACGTCATCCAGGCCGGCGACATCATCGCCGTCTACGAGTAGGCGACGACGGTAGCGACCGGAGAGGGTTGAGCCGACGCCTCATGTCGACCCTGGCCGATCTGCTCGCCGAGCACACCCAACTCTCCGACGCGGCCGCCGCTCATCTGCAGCGTCTGGTGGCCGAGTGGCAGCTCCTCGCCGACCTGTCGTTCGCGGATTTCCTGCTCTCGGTGCTGACCGACGAGGGCGACGTGGTGACCGTCGCGCAGTGCCGGCCCAACACCGCCTCGACGGTGTTCCCGCGCGACGAGGTGGGACGGATCAGCACCGGACCGGTGCGGGCCCATGTGGAGCGGGCGCTGCATGCCGACCGGGTCCTGCGCGACGAGGGCCCCGAATGGCTGGGCGCGGTGGCGATCCGGCGCGAGGCCGTACCGGTTGGTTTCGACGGCTTTGACGAGGCCATCGCCGTGATCACGCGGGCCATCGACCTGACTCACCCGAGGATGCCGTCGCCACTCGAACTGGCCTACCAGGACTCGGCAAACGACCTGTGCCAGATGGTCGCGGACGGGACGTTTCCGTTGCAGGAGGGCAACACCCGAGGATTGTCGACCCCCCGGGCGGGCGACGGATTCGTCCGGGTCGACGAGCACGGCATGGTGGTCTACGCGAGCCCCAACGCGCTGTCGGCCTTCCACCGCATGGGCTGGACCGCCGAACTCACCCACACGCGACTGTCGGAGGTCACCGCCTCACTGTTGACCGATCCGTTCGAGTCGGGGGATGCGTCGCTGATGATCGACGCCGCGGCGGGCGCCGAGGTGGTGCCCGACGGGCCTTATCGCGATGTGGGCATGCGCATGGAGGTCGACGCCCGACGGGCTACCGTGCTGATCCGTGCGGTGCCGCTCCGCCCGCACGGCGTGAGCACCGGGGCGGTGGTCCTGATCCGCGACGTCACGGAGGTCAAACGCCGTGACCTCGCGCTGATCAGCAAGGATGCCACGATCCGCGAGATCCACCATCGGGTGAAGAACAACCTGCAGTCGGTGTCGGCGCTGCTGCGGTTGCAGGCGCGGCGCACCACCAACCCCGAGGCACGTGGTGCACTGACCGAGGCGGTGCGCCGTGTCGCGTCCATCGCCCTTGTGCACGAACTACTCTCGGGCAGCGTCGACGAAGAGGTGGACCTCGACGAGGTCGTCGACCGACTGGTCCCGATCCTCGTCGACGTCGCGTCCGGAGATGCGCCGGTGACCGTGCGGCACGCCGATCGTCTCGGAGTGCTGTCGGCCGAATACGCGATGCCGCTCGTGATGGTCCTGACCGAGTTGATCCAGAATGCGATCGAGCACGGATTCACCGAGACCGCTGCCGACGCGGCATTGGAGATCGTCGCCGACCGGGATGTCCGTCAACTGCGTATCGCGGTGCGCGACAACGGCTCCGGACTCCCTGAAGGCTTCGACATCACCAGGTCCGATCGGCTCGGGCTGCAGATCGTGAAGACCCTCGTCTCGATCGAACTCGGTGGTGAACTCACCATGGGTCCCAATCCCGTGGGCACCGGGACCGAGGTGAGTGTGATCATCCCCCTGCGCTGAGTACCAGGACTCGAGCGCCTGACTGCATCCCCCCGCAGACGAAAGACCCGGCCGGAGCCGGGTCTTTTCGTGGTCGCTGTCGCGACGTGAGTTCGTCCCCCGGTTAGACGCTGCTCCGCGTCCGCGTCCGCGCGGTGCGCCGCTTGAGGGCGCGTCGTTCGTCTTCGCTCATGCCGCCCCAGACGCCTGCGTCCTGGCCGGATTCCAGCGCCCACGAGAGGCACTCGGCCGTGACCGGGCAGCGGGCGCAGACGAGCTTCGCATCAGCGATCTGTGCGATGGCCGGTCCGCTCGTTCCCACCGGGAAGAACAGTTCCGGGTCTTCATCACGACAAATTGCCTTGTGACGCCAGTCCATTCCTTGCTCCTTCGTGTGCTCGTGCGAGCACCGCTCGACGACTTTCTATGTCTGATGTGTTGTGGCTGTAACCGCTCGTTCACGCGGACCCACCGAATGTTTCCGCACTGTTGCTTGTGAATACTTTCACGAATCCAGCCGAAGTCAATGGGGTTCCGTTAACTCGTGTGCAATATCACTGTCGTGCCCTACCAGTCGGAGAGCACCCCTCGGTGGAGGGGGTGGTTGCACTCGGTTGCGCACCGATGTACTAGTCTACCCGCTTTGTTTCCTGTTGTTAATGAATTTCCGCAGGTAGTCGTAACGCAACCATGGTGGTCTTGGAGTCAGTCGTCGTAGTCTGTGAGTTATGACACGACGACGATGTTGATCCGATCACAAACGGCTCACGGTGTGGGCGCCGTTGTCCGCGTTCGCGGAGGACGCGATCCCGCTGTATCCGCTCTATGCGGTGATGTTCGCCGACCCGGGTGTCACCGGCCTCTCGCCGGCCGCGATCTCCTCGCTGTTCATCCTGTGGTCGCTCTGCTCTTTCGTATTCGAGATCCCGACCGGAG
Organism: Gordonia sp. NPDC003424; assembly: GCF_053588655.1. Lineage (NCBI taxonomy): Bacteria > Bacillati > Actinomycetota > Actinomycetes > Mycobacteriales > Gordoniaceae > Gordonia > Gordonia sp. NPDC003424. Next base: position 145,129 of record NZ_JBSFQJ010000008.1, on the reverse strand, counting down.
TGCTCGCCGACCGCGTGCCGCGTCGGCCGCTGCTCGTCATCGGTCCGCTGCTGACCGCCGCGGGCTTCGCGGCCTGGACGTGGTGGCCGGCCTATCTGGTGTTCGCCGGCGGCTTCGTCCTGTGGGCCGCCGGGTCCGCGCTCCGATCGGGCACCCTGCAGGCGCTGATCTTCGACACCCTGTCCGCTGATGGCCGGGCCGACCGATATACGGCGGTGGCCGGCCGGGTCCGTGCCGGACGTGCATTCGGTGTGATCGTCGGCACCGCACTGGCGGTACCACTCGCCGCCGCCGGCGGTTATGCGGCGGTCGGCGCGGCCAGTGTGGCGGCCTGCGTGCTGTGCGCGGCCGCATCCGCGATGCTGCCCGAGGCGCACCCACCCGACCGGGACCGGGTGTCGGACGCCGATGCCGACGCCGACGGTCGTGGCCCGGGCATCCTGCGGGATGCGTTGCGCCAGTTGTGGGTCCGTTCGGCGCTGCGTCGCGCCTTCCTGCTGGTGATCGCGCTCACGTGGGTGGCCGCACTCGACGAATACCTTCCCCTGCTCGCCGCGACGATGTGGCCGGGCGGGTCGGCGACCGGTGTGTCGATGCTGATGGTGATCGTCGCGGTGGGTGATGTCGCCGGCTCGCTCGCCGCGGGCTCGACGGCGGCAGTGCGGCGACGACCGCGGGTGTTCGCGGGCTGGCTGTGCGGCGGTGCGATCGCGCTCGCGGTCGGCGCCGGATCGGCACACCCGATCGGAATGCTTTTGGTGGCCTTCGCTTTCGGGGTCTTCGGCTGGTCACTGGTGATCGCCGACGCGATGCTGGCACACCGGGTGTCGTCGTCGCGTGCTACGATCACGTCGATCGCCGGCGTGGGTGAGGAGATGGTGGCGATCCTCGCCTACGGTGCGTGGGCGCTGGGGTCGCAGTGGCTGGCGCCGACGGGACTGTTCGTCGCGGCGGCCGTGCCCTACGTCGTGGTCGCGGTGCTGGTGGCCTGCGGAAGGGGCGCCACCACGGACAGGGCGTCGGGGCGGTAACCGAACTCGAGCAGCGTGTGTGCGCCCACATAGTCGCCGTCCATCTGGACGTCGATCGGATCGTCGGCGCGGAAACGCACCCACGCGACGTCGTCGTCGCGATAGAGGTGGCGCGCCTTGGGGGCGCGATGGGTGAGCAGCTGGGTGGCCAGACCGAGGTTGCGCGACACCGCGGTCGACGTCGCCGCGAACAGCCCGAGCCTTGAATCGAAGCCGGTCGTCGGGTTGGTGCGGATCTCGTAGGTCCCCATGTAGGTCCATGGGCTGGTGTTGGAGACGAATCCGAAACGAACCCCGGGGATCGGCTTGTGGTCGGGGACCTCGACGGTGAACGAGTCCTGGCTGCCCGCGTGGCGCAGGAAAGAACTGATCGTCGTCCACAGGTACCGCGTCGGGGTGGCCGCCTTGCCGGCGTGCCGTTTGTCCTCCATGGCGTGCACCACCACCGCGTCCATTCCCATCCCGGTGTTGAACAGGAACCAGCGGTGCTGCGTGTGCCCGAGGCCGATGCGCCGGTGCTGGCCCGAATCGATCAGACCGATGATCTGACCGGTCGCCGCGAGCGGGTCGGCGTGGATGCCCAGGGTGCGGGCGAAGACGTTGGCACTGCCGCCGGGGATGACCCCGAGCGCCGGGACCTTCGGTGCCACGCCGGTGGTGTCCGCCTCGCGTCCGGGAGCGCCCAACAAGCCGTTGACCACCTCGTTCACCGAGCCGTCGCCGCCGTGCACCAGCACCACGTCGACCCCGGTGGCCAGTGCGCGCTGAGCGAGTTCGCCCGCGTGCCCGCGGTGCGTCGTGTGTTCCACGTCGACGGTGAAGTGGGAACTCAGTGTGTGCACGAGTGCGTCGCGACCGGCCGGTGAGGTGGCCGTGGCGAACGGATTGACGATGAGCATGACGCGCACGACATCCCAGGGTATTGGGTCGGACGGTGTGACGTGCATCCACCCGCCCCGTGGGGTCGATCCGGCGGCCGAACAGCACCACTTAGGGTGGACCCGTGAGTGACGAGAAAGGCCGCGACGCCGAGAGCAGCGGCGAACCGGCGCGGGGGACGACCAGCAAGACCGGGCCACCGAGCCCGGTCCGGATCGCCGGTGCCGTCACGGCAGTCGAGGGCATCATCGCGGTCGCGGTCGCGGTGATCCTGGGGATCCGCGAGGCGGCCGGGCATCGGGAGGCCGCGATCAGCGGATACGGGACCGCGGCGTGGTTCGGCATCATCGGTCTGGGTGTCCTTCTGGGTGGCATCGCCCTGTGGACCGGACGGCGCTGGGGGCGGGCGATCGCGGTGGTCGCGCAGATCCTGCTGCTGCCGGTGGCCTACGCATTGCTGACCGACAGCCATCAGCCCTGGTTCGGCATCCCGTTGGCGGTGGCCGCGCTGGCCGTTCTCGTATTCATCTTCAGCCCCGCCTCCGTGCGCTGGCTCGCCGGTGAGTACGGTCCCGAATCCGATCAGCCGACCCGCCGCCGGTGACGGTCGCCGTGTGGTCCGGCCAAGTGAAATCCGCGAGTCATTTGCCTCTGTGACGCATTTCGACGCCAACGAATCGGGTGATCGGTCGTACAGTGTTTGCCATGACCCGCATGCTGGCCGTTGCGAATCAAAAGGGTGGGGTGGCCAAGACCACGACCGTCGCGTCACTGGGCGCGGCGCTCGCCGACCTTGATGTCTCCGTTCTCGTCGTTGATCTGGATCCGCAAGGGTGCCTTACGTTTTCGCTCGGGCATGATCCCGACCAGCTCGAGGTGTCGGTGCACGACGTACTCCTCGGTGAGGAGGAGATCGCCGACGTCCTGCTCGACACCGAGGACAACGTGACGCTGCTGCCGGCCACCATCGACCTGGCGGGTGCCGAGGCGCTGCTGCTGATGCGGCCCGGACGCGAGTACGCGCTCAAACGGGCGCTCGCCGAGGTTGCACAGGATTACGACGTCATCCTCATCGACTGCCCACCGTCGCTGGGCGTGCTCACCCTCAACGGGTTGACCGCCGCCGACGAGGTGGTGGTCCCGTTGCAGTGCGAGACGCTCGCGCATCGCGGCGTCGGGCAGCTCCTGCGGACTGTCAAGGAGGTGCAGCAGATCACCAACCCCGATCTGGGCATGCTCGGTGCGGTGGCCACCCTGTTCGACGCCCGCACCACCCACAGTCGCGACGTGCTCTCCGACGTCGCCGATCGGTACGACCTGCCGGTCCTCGACCCGCCGATCCCGCGCACCGTGCGGTTCGCCGAGGCGTCGGCGTCCGGCACCTCGGTGATGCGGGGCCGAAAGAACAAGGGTGCCACCGCATATCGCGACCTCGCCGAGAACCTGTGGAAGCACTGGGAAGCGGGCAGTGCGATCCGTACCTTCGACGGGGCCTGACCGAACCGGTCAGGCCGGACCGTAGGCGGCGACGGTGTCGCCCCATTGTTCGACGATCGTGGTGCCGAGGACCCGGAGGTTCACCGGCTGATCGACGCGACCGTCGCGCCGCACCGCGATCGACCGGATCTCCCGGCCGTTCGCCGCGTCGAGCACGCTGATGCCGGTCGCGGTGGGCAGCAGCAGATAGCCGCCCATGATGTCCCCGGCTCCGATCGCGCCGGGCACCTGATACATCGGACGCCCGGTCGACGAGTTCAGCACCACTGTCGCGCGGCCGGTGAAATAGCTGGTCACCCCGGTGGACACGATCGGCACCGATCCCGTCGGCGCGGCTTGGGCGCCGTCGGTGGGGTTGGTGGCCGACGGCGTGCCATCGGTGGTGAAGAGTCGTATCGACGCGGGGACGCCGGCCGCGGGTGTGCCCGATGCCTGCGCCGGCGGGTTGGCGCCGCCGTCGTACACGGTGATCGCCGATGTGTTCATCGCGATCACCACCGGTGGCGGGCCCGAGGTGCCGGCGGTGATCACCGTCGAGCCGTGTTGCTGAACCTTCTCGTCCTTGTCCAACACGGCGCCGAGCACCGTCAGGCGATAGCCCGGGTCGTCGGTGCAGTGTTCGATGACCGCGATCCGATCGCCTCCGATGATCGACGAGAACAGTCGACATCCATGCCGATCCGGCTGCACTTCGGGCTTGACGGGGGTCGCCACGCGGCCGTACTCGATCCCGCGGACCAGATTGGATCCCCAGGTCTCGAGACGGGTATCGCCTTGGGCCACAACATATCCAGAGTCCGAGCTGAGCTGGATCCGGTCGTCGGCGTCGCTGCTGCGAGCACCCTTGCGGGCGCCCGTCGTGCCGTCGAGGGCGGTGATCTCTCCGCAGCCGCGGGAGTTGCGGTAGGCGGTCAGCACCTCGTCGGCGCTCGCCGGCCACGCGGCGATGATCCCGCACAGCGGCAGGTCCCGCTGATAGCGCCACACCTGGGTGCCGGTCGCCGGGTCGCGTCCGATGACGGTGCCGCCGTCGGCGGTCACCACCAGCGACCGCGCGATGGCCGGTGCCCGGGTGGCCGACGAGTGCGCACGCCACAGCGGCGTGACCCGGTCGGGCACGGTGGTCGACGGTGTCACCGCGGGAACGGGTCCGGCCGCCTGCACGCTCTCGCTGTGCCGGACCGGGCTGTGCGCCCACACCAGCACGCCGACGGTCAGCAGGACCACCACGATCGCAGCACTCACCGCGAGATCGACCGGCGTGCGCCGTTCGGGACGGATGCGTGCCACCTGGCCGAGTAGCTCCTACTCGGCGGCGGTGGCCGCGGCTGCCGGTTCCGGGGTGTCGGCGTGTTGTCCGGTCGACCCGCGATTGGCGCCGCCCCGACGCCGGCGACGCCGGCGCGGCTGGTCCGGATGTCCGCTGTCGTCGGCCGGAGTGTCGGTGGCCGTCGTGGTGGCCGTCGTCTCGGCGTTGTCGGCCGATGTCTCGGTGCCGGCGTCATCCGAGGTCTTGCCGGCCCGCGTCCGGCGACGCTGACGCGTCGACTTCGGACGGTCGCTGCGGGCACCGCGCTCGCGCTTCTCGCCGTCGCCGGTCGTCTTCTTCGGCGCGGCGATGCGTCCGGTGGCCGAGGCGGGCACGCCGAGATCGGACTGCAGGTGCTCGGAGGTCGAGTACGTCTCGACCGGGTCGGGCACGTCGAGCTTCAGTGCGGAATTGATCAGCTCCCAGCGGTGCAGCTCATCCCAGTCGACCAGGGTGATCGCGGTGCCGGTGCGCCCGGCGCGCCCGGTGCGGCCGATGCGGTGCACGTAGGTCTTGTCGTCCTCGGGGCACTGGTAGTTGATGACGTGCGTGACGTCGTCGATGTCGATACCGCGGGCCGCGACGTCGGTCGCGACGAGCACGTCGATGGCGCCGGACCGGAACTTCTTCAGCGCCTTCTCACGGGCGATCTGCCCGAGATCACCATGCACGGCGCCCACCGAGAAGCCGCGTTCGGCGAGGTCGTCGGCCACCTTCTGCGCGGTGCGCTTGGTGCGGGTGAAGATCATCGTGGCACCGCGGCCGTCGGCCTGCAGGATGCGCGCGACGAGTTCGGCCTTGTCCAGGGCGTGCGCCCGGAAGACGAATTGTGTGGTGCGCTCGTGCACCGCGGAGTCGTTGGCGTGCTCGGCGCGGATGTGCGTCGGCTGGGTCAGGAACGTGCGGGCCAGCGTGACGATCGGTCCCGGCATGGTCGCCGAGAACAGCATGGTCTGACGCGGGGTGGGCAAAGCCGACATGATGCGCTCGATGTCGGGCAGGAAGCCCAGGTCGAGCATCTCGTCGGCCTCGTCGAGCACCAGGATCGCGACCTTGCCCAGGATCAGGTGCCCCTGCTGCGCGAGGTCGAGGAGGCGGCCCGGGGTGCCGACGACGACGTCGACGCCGGCACGCAGCTCGGCGATCTGCGACTCGTAGGGCCGCCCGCCGTAGATCGAGGTGATGGCCAGCGGGCGGGTCTCGCCGTTCGCGAGGGTGACGTCGAGCCCCTTGGCGGCCACCTCGAGGTCGCCGGTCACCTGCAGGCACAGCTCGCGGGTGGGCACGATGACCAGCGCGCGGGGGGTGTTGTCCAGGGCGCGCAGGCCGTTGGCCTCGGTGTGCAGGAGCCGGTGCAGCAGCGGGACGCCGAAGCCGAACGTCTTGCCCATACCGGTGCGGGCCTGGCCGATCAGGTCGTCGCCGGCCAGCGCGAGCGGCAGCGTCAGTTCCTGGATGGCGAAGGTATGGGTCTTGCCGTCGGCGGCCAGTGCCGCGACGATGCGGTCGTCGACGCCGAGTTCGGCGAACGTGGGGGAGGTGTGGGTTTCGTCGACGATCGTCGTCTGCACGTCGTCGTTTGTCGTGGCGATGGAATCGCTCATTTGTGTCGGTATGCCTTTCTCGCATGTATCCCGCACGCACGAAAGGCACCACGGTGATCTCGCGAGTCGGCTCGCGTGAAAGAGGGAGACGATCACTGATGAGGACCGTTCCCGACTGTGGTGGCCGGGGCAGACCGCCGCATCATCGTCGAGCGGCAGTCCGCGCCGAAAAGTGCGCGCACATTGTCCGGTGTTTCGCGCCGTGGCAAGGCGGTCGGTCGGAATGTGAGAAACCGAATCGCCACGTTCGCGTCAGTACACCGTTGTCCAGTGTACTTGGTGTACGTAACGTGCCCGCCTACCATTCCCTGCATGTCATCAGCGTCACCGGAGTCCGCAGCCTCGTCCGAGCCCACATCCGATGCCACCGCAGGTGCGGTGACCAAGCTGTTCGCGGTCCTGTTGGCCGGCGAATATGAGGCCTTCTATCGGCTGATCGACGAGTCGAAAATGGCCCCTGACGTGGCAAGTCGCATTGCGATCGCACGCATGGCGGCCTCCGAGATCGGCCACTTCGACCTGCTCGCCGAACAGGTGTCGGCCCGGGGTCTGGTACCCAGCGAATCCGTCGAGCGATACCGGTCGGTGTTTGACCAATATCACCGTGCCACCACGCCGAAGACCTGGTACGAGGCGCTGGTGAAGGCCTACGTCGGGGACGGGCTGGCCGCCGACTTCTATCGTGAGATGGCCGGTGTGCTCCCGGCCGAAGCGCAGGCCGTGATCGAACAGGTCATGGGGACCACCGCGAGCTCACGCTTCGCCCGCGAACAGGTGTCGAAGGCCGTCGCCCGTGACCCGCGGCTCAAGTCGCCCCTGACCTTGTGGGGCCGGCGCCTGCTCGGCGAGGCCATCACCCACGCGCAATGGGTGCTCGCCGCCGAGGAAGAGGTCACCGACCTGCTCTTCGCCGAGGCCGCATCGCTGCAGGGCGTCGCCGGCTTCTTCGACGCCATCGCCGCCGAGCACGCGAAACGGATGAGCGACCTCGGTCTCGGCTGACCATCGGCACGATCCCGGTGAGTTCCGCTGTGAGCGGAGTCGGTGTCGCCGATGCGCCACGCTGAACTAGCCTGGGTCCGCACGCATCGAACGTCGAATGGGAGAAGGCTGGCCATGGCCGTTGAAGTGAAGATCGGCATCACCGACAGTCCTCGTGAGCTGTCCATCCAGACGGGACTCACCAGCGACAAGGCCTACGCCGAGGTCGAGGCCGCGCTGAACGGCAAGCAGTCGCTGCTGGCGCTGACCGACGACAAGGGTGCCCGGTACCTGATCCCGGTCACGAAGATCGCGTACGTCGAGGTCGGCAGCACGGAGAACCGGCGCGTCGGCTTCGGCGCGGTCTGACCCGCGACCCGCGCCCGCTCTTGCGACACCCCCGCCTTTCGGGCGGGGGTGTTCTCGTGGTCAGGGTGTTTCGGCGGTCGCCTCGACGTCGGGCATCAGACCATCGGTCACGCCCATCTCGCCGAGCAACGGCACATGAGAGAGCCCACCCCACAGCAACGCCACCGTCGTGTCGACGGCGACCTGCTTGTCGATCGGCCGTTTCGCCTCCAGCCAGTACCGCGCGTTCACCTGGCTCGCACCCACCAGGCCGGCCGCCAGCATCCGGGAGCGGTACGGGTCGAGGCCCGAATCATGCATGACGAGGCCGTAGACGGCATCTACGCAGGCTTCGGTCGCGCCCTCGACACGGCGGATCACCGCCGGGTCCATGGCGTCGGACGAGAAGATCAGCCGATAGCCCGAGTTGTCCTGATCGATGAAGTCGAAGAACGCCGAGACCGCCGCCCGGACCCGCTGCCGGTTGTCGGTGGTGGTCAGCAGCGCGGCGTTCACATCGCTCACCAACTTCTCGGCATGCGAATCGACAACCGCGATGTAGAGATCGAGCTTCGACGGAAAGTGTTGGTAGAGAACGGGTTTACTCACACCGGCGTGCACCGCGATCTCATCCATGCCGGCGGAGTGATAGCCGCGCTCGACGAATATCTCGCTGGCCGCATCGAGCAATTGCATACGGCGCGCGCTTCGGGGCAGGCGGGTGCTGCGCCCGGAGCCCGGCGAGGAGTTCGTGGCGGTCGACATGGATTGAGCGTACTCGCGGGGACGGTGCCGACCGACGCACACGCGCGAAGCTCCGGAGTGGATTCGGGATGTCGGGTCACAGCTGTGAGAAGGTTGTCGGTGTGAGTTACCCAGGAGACGGGCCGAACTCCGTGCACGGCGGGGTCGGCGGGGAGAATGTGCGCCCCCAGGAGACGGAGACCATCCGGACCCGGCCGCGACCAGACCAGCCGCTGCGGGCGCGCTGGGATCCGACCGACGACAACGGCCGCCCCCGGGTCGATCGGGACGCGCAGCCGGAACGCAAGAAGCGGAGCGCTCTGGGGCGATTCGTCTCCACCTACGGCTGGCGTGCGTATGCGATCCCGGTGCTCGTCGTGCTGACCATCGTCCTCATCGCGATGACGATCCGTGGCGGCAACGATTCCGCGTTCGTGCCCGCCGCCGACGTCAAGCCCGACTCCGAAACCCGCAACACCGACGTCAGCAAGGAGACCAAGCCGATCGGTGCACCGTCGGTCGCGGTGCAGGCGGCGTCGTTGCCGGCCGGCACCCTGCCCGCCGGCGGGCCCTACACGCAGGAGGGCAAAGAGGTCTACCACGTGGTGCCCGGCACCACGAAGCAGGTGGGTACCGGCAAGCAGGTGTACACCTACACCGTCGAGGTGGAGAACGGGCTCGCGTCCACGGACTTCGGCAGTGACCGGACATTCGCGAAGATGGTCGACGCCACCCTCGCGAACCCGCGCAGCTGGATCGGTGGCGGCCAGGTCGCGTTCCGGCGCATCGACTCGGGCGAACCGGATCTGCGGATCACGTTGGCCTCGCCCCACACCGCGCGTGAACTGTGCGGCTACCAGATCCAGCTCGAGACGTCGTGCTTCTACCCGCCGGAAGAGCGGGTCACCCTCAACGAGGCCCGATGGGTGCGCGGCGCGCAGTCCTACCAGGGCGATGACCTGCTGTATCGCCAGTACCTGATCAACCACGAGACCGGGCACGGCATCGGCTACGAGCACCACGAACCGTGCAAGGCCGACGGGGCGCTCGCGCCGGTGATGATGCAGCAGTCGTTCGGCGTGGCCAACAGCCAGATCATGGCACTGGACCCCGACATGCAGGCCAACGCGGCGTATGTCTGCAAGCCGAATCCGTGGCCGTTCCCGAGCAAGTGAGTGACTGAAGGAATGGCCGGGCGCATGTGAGGCGTTGAGGTCAGCAGTCGCACAATCAACACCCAATGGGAGGCGCCCGTGTCGTCGTTACCCCCGCTGGTCGAGCCGACCGCGGAACTGTCCAACGAAGAGGTGGCCCGCTACAGCCGCCACCTGATCATCCCGGACGTCGGCATGGACGGACAGAAACGGCTGAAGAACGCCAAGGTCCTCGTCATCGGCGCGGGCGGTCTCGGCTCACCGACACTGCTGTATCTGGCCGCCGCCGGAGTCGGGACCATCGGCATCGTCGAGTTCGACGTCGTCGACGAATCCAATCTGCAGCGGCAGGTCATCCACGGGCAGTCCGACATCGGCCGGCTCAAGGCCGAGAGCGCCCGTGACTCGATCGCCGAGATCAACCCGTATGTCACGGTCAACATCCACGATCAGCGACTCGAACCCGAGGGCGCGATCGAGTTGTTCAAGCAGTACGACCTGATTCTCGACGGCACCGACAACTTCGCCACGCGATACCTGGTCAACGATGCGGCCGTCCTCGCCCACAAGCCCTATGTGTGGGGCTCGATATACCGGTTCGAGGGGCAGGCGTCGGTGTTCTGGGAGGACGCCCCCGACGGCCGTGGCCTCAACTACCGAGACCTGTATCCGCAGGCCCCGCCGCCGGGCATGGTGCCGTCGTGTGCCGAGGGCGGCGTGCTCGGCATCCTGTGCGCGTCGATCGGATCGATCATGGGCACCGAGGCCATCAAGCTGATCTGCGGGATCGGTGAGCCGCTGCTCGGGCGGCTGATGGTGTACGACGCACTGGACATGACCTACCGCACCATCAAGATCCGCAAGGATCCCGACGGCACGCGGGTCACCGAACTCATCGACTACGACGACTTCTGCGGCGTCGTCTCGACCGAGGCCGCCGACGCCGCGGCCGGGTCCACGCTGACCCCTGCCGAACTCAAGGAGAGGATCGACGCGGGCGAGCGGATCGCGCTGATCGACGTCCGTGAACCCGTCGAGTGGGAGATCGTGCACATCGACGGCGCGACACTCATCCCCAAGGACGAGATCCTCTCGGGCGCGGGACTGGCCAAGGTGCCCCAGGATCGTCCGACGGTGCTCTACTGCAAGACCGGCGTCCGGTCGGCCGAGGTCCTGGCCGCGCTCAAGCGCGCCGGGTTCGCCGACGCGACACATCTGCAGGGCGGGGTCACCGCCTGGGCGAATCAGGTGGACAAGACGCTGCCGGTGTACTGACTTTCCACACCGCACCGGCCGCGTCGTTACCGGCTTCCTGCAGGTTTGCTGGGTAATCTCTGCAGGCGTGAACACCGTGGAGCCACCCGAGCATGTGCTCAACACGTTCGGGCTGACCGCCCACCCGCCGATCCCGATGGGCGACTCGTGGATCGGCGGCTGGCGGGTCGGTGAGGTGGTGCTGTCGTTGGTGCCCGACCATGCGCGCGCCGCGTGGTCGGCCACCGTCCGCGAGTCGCTCTACGTCGAGGGACTACGCATCGCCCGGCCCTTCCGCGCCACCGACGGCCGATACGTGGTGTCGGGGTGGCGTGCGGACACCTACATCGCCGGCACGCCGGAACCCCGGCATGACGAGGTCGTCCTGGTCTCCGAACGGCTGCACGAGGCGACCGCCACGCTCGAGCGACCACGTTTCCTGCTGCAGTCCCCGGCCCCGCCGCACACCGACGTCGACGTGTTCACCGCCGCCGATCGGGCGGCCTGGGAAGATGTTCCGCTGCGTTCGGCACGCGCCGCCGGCATGGGTGAACCCACCTCGCCGGACGGGGTGGAGAGCGTGTCGATGCTCAAACAGCTTGCCACGCTTCGGAAGAATGTCGAACTGCGGTCGCAGGTGGTGCACGGTGATCTGTTCGGCACGGTGCTGTTCGCCGGTGCGGCCGCTCCCGGTATCACCGATATCGTGCCCTACTGGCGGCCCGCACCGTGGGCCGCGGCGGTGGTGGTGGTCGACTCGCTGGCGTGGGGTGGCGCCGACGACGAACTCATCGACCGGTGGTCGGATCAACCGGAGTGGCCGCAGATGATGTTGCGTGCCACCATGTTCCGGCTCGCCGTGCATGCCCTGCACCCGCGTGCCACCTCCGGTGCGCTGCCGGGGCTGCAGCGGGTGGTCGACCTCGTGCGGTTGATGCTGTAGTTCAGGGCGTCCAGCGGCACTCCCGGAGCACGACCTTTCCGTCTCGGATCGGAACTCCTTCCGAGTGAAGGCGTTCCAGTTGCCGTGCGGCCAGATGCGGCGACGGTGTGCCGCTCGCCGAGATGACCCGGTGCCACGGCAGATCGGCGGAATCGGTGCGCATGATCCAGCCGACGACGCGTGGACTCGACAAGCCCACGGCCGCAGCGAGATCGCCGTAGGTGGTCACCCGGCCCACCGGAATCCGCGCCACGAGGGCGCGGACCTGTTCGACGTCGTCGTCGGAGACCGCCGCCATCGCCTCAGGCCTTCCCGATCATCGACCGGATCAGGCGTGCGGTCAGCTCCGGCTCGAGAAACGGCACCATGTGCTCGCAGTCGGCGTGAATGACCTCGACCGAGTCGGCACGTTGTGCGGCAACGGCTTCCAGAAACGCCGGACGGACGAAGGGCGGGTCGACACGATCGGCGACCACCACGGCCGTCGGGACGTTCTCCGGCGGCAGGACAACGTCGCCGGCCATCTCGCTCCACGCCGTCGCCGCGGCCGGTGCGGATATGCGCCAGCCGACCCGTCCGTCCGGCAGCTCGATGAGGTGATCATCGATCTCCTTGTCCAGCAACCGGTCCGGGATGTCGGCCCAGCCTTCGGATCGTTTGGCGGCCCGTGCGGCGTCGGCATCGGCATAGCCCCAGTGCGCCAGTGAGTCGGTGGCCACCTCCAGCGCCCATGAGGGGTCGAGACCCTGGGCCGGATCGAGCAGGATCAACCCGGCGACATCCTGGGCGGGCAGCAGATTCGCCAGGCGCACGGCGAGTGCTCCGCCGAACGAGTGGCCGACGATGACGAACGGGCGTGCGGTGGAGTGGATGTGGCGGTCGACGACGTCGGCCAGGGCCGCGAGGTGTGCGGTGAATGACCACGGCGGTGTCCAGGCGGAGTGGCCGTGACCGATCAGGTCCGGGGCGATCACTCGCACGTCCGGCAGGTGTTCGTGCGCCAGCGCCTCCCACCGGCGCCCGTGTCCGGTCAGACCGTGGATGGCCAGGACGATGGGGGTGCCCGCGGTGTCGGGACCGAACTCGTAGGTGTGCAGCGGCATGTCGTCATCCTGCCGTACGGGCCGGACACGTTCTCGCGCGTGGCGAGAAGGTGTCCGACCCGGTGCTACCGCGCGCCCTTCACCTTGCGGATGGCGAGCGCGCCGAGCACCGCGAAGACCGCGGACGCGAGGTACAGCGCGACGAAGTTGCCGTCGGCGCTGGTGGTCAGGATGCCGAACGCGGGGATGGCGAGAAATGCCGGCGCGATGGCGGGAGACAGGGCGGGCGGAACCGTGTTGGCGACGTTGAAGAGTCCCATGGCGCGTGCGGTGTCGCCGCGGTCCGGGATGACCTCGGTGACCAGGGCGAGGTCGACCGCCATGTAGATGCCCTCGCCGATACCGGTGATCGCCATGCCGATCAGGAACAGCGGAAGGGAGTGCGCGAGCGCGATGGCCACCATGCCCACGGCGTAGATACCGGCGCCGGTGGCGACGAAGGTCTTGCGGCGTCCGTAGCGGTCCGACAGTTTGCCGGCGATGGGGCTGAACACGAAGACGAAGGCATAGTGCACGAGGGTCGAGATGGCGACGACGCCGGCGACGGTGGCCATCGTGTAGTGCAGTTGATTCACCAGGAAGAGCACCTGGTAGCCGACCAGGATCGCCGTTCCCATGAACAGCAGGAACCGGCTCAGCCAGGTCCAGCCGAAGTCGGGATGCCTGCGCGGACTGATCCAGTAGCTGCGTACCAGCCAGGAGAAACTGAAGGGCGCCTGCACGGCGGCTGCCTCGGGGGTGAGGCGACGGTCGTCGAGCACGGTGAGCAGGAACACGGTGCCGATCACCATGAGGACGCACGGGCCGATGAACATGGCCAGCGGGCCGTGCTGTGCCAGAACCGGCGTCAGGCCGGCGCCGACAACCGCGCCCACCGGCACGCACATGCCGGCCAGTCCCGAGACCCAGCCGCGTTGCGCGGCGGGAACCTGATCGGGGATGAGTGCGACCAGGCCGGCGAGTACCGAGAATGCGCCCGCGATGCCGATGAGGTAGCCGACGAGAATCCCCGGGATCGAGTTCGAGACGGCGAGCAGGGTGAATCCGACGAACGAGACGATGGTGCCGCCCACGATCCATGGCGTGCGCATCCCGAATCGGGAGCTTGTACGGTCACTCAGCGCGCCGACGATCGGGTTCGTGAGCAGCGCGACGAGACCGCCCGCGCCCAGCACGAGGGATAGTGCCTGCGCCCGCTGACCTTCCGGCAGTACATCGGAGATGCGCAGTGACATCGACACGATCGGCGGTGTCAGATAGGCGAGCCAGAATCCGACGTAGGTGAGCAGAAACGCCGTCAGAAACAGCTTGCCGACCGGGCGTGGCACCGGAGCTTCGGTCATGGGTGGGCTGATGGTGTTCGTCGTCACCGACTGCAGGTTCTCCGACACGACAGGGACTCCTCGATGTTGGCGGTTCGGGTGTGATCGACCCACCGGCGCCACGGGCTGTGACGGTCGCCGGTGAATCGGCACAATGTGATGTAAGGCATTGTGTGGTGGTCTCGAGGTACCCGGAAGACGGATTTGCCGATGACCAATATCGGCGGCGTCTATACCCTTGGCCGTCACAATGGTGGCGGGACTGCTGTCGGTGCCGCGTGATTCGATGTGTTCATGGCCGGGCGCTCCAAGTCTTCACGCGATTCCGGGACCGGCACAGCGCTCGAGGCGCGGCTGATCCCGGCTCGGCGAGCCGACGGCGCTGCTCGCTCCTGGCCGTCGCAGGTCCAGGCGGTGATCGACGGGCGGATGACCGCCGACCCCGAAGCGCCGTGGTCGCCGATCCGGGTCCATGGTGGGCCCGGCAGCGGCAAGACGGCGCTGGTCGTCGACGCGGCGGTGGCCCGGCTGCTGCGCGCCGACGTCGATCCGGAATCGGTGCTGGTGCTCGCCGCTTCGCGGCGGGCGGCCGCGTCGCTGCGCGAGGAGATCAGCAGTCGGGTGCTGTCGGCCACCGGCGGCGGCGATTCGGGCCGGGCGCTGCGCGAACCGCTGGTGCGCACGGTCCACTCGTATGCGTTCGCCATCCTCCGACTGCAGGCCTCGGCACACGGCAACCCGCCGCCCCGCCTCATCACCGGGTCCGAGCAGGACATGGTGCTGCGGGAACTCCTGGCCGGCGACATCGAGGACGGCGCCGGGTACTGGCCCGCGCACCTGCGACCGGCATTGGGGACCGACGGCTTCGCGCAGGCGCTCCGCGACCTGATGATGCGGGCCGCCGAACGCGGTGTCGGGCCGGAAGAGCTCACCGCGCTCGGGCGAAAGCACCGCCGACCGGAGTGGGTCGCAGCGGGCCGCGCGTACGCGCAGTACGAACAGAACATGCTGCTGCGCGGTGCGGTCGGTGCCGACGCACCCGGCGCGTCGGCACCGGCGGTCGACGCCGCCGAGCTCGTCGGCTCGGCCCTCTCGGCCTTCGCGACGGACCCGGAACTTCTTGCCGGACAACGCAAACGCATCCGGCACCTGTTCGTCGACGACGCCCAGCACCTCGATCCGCAGGCGGCCGGGCTGATCCGGTTGATCGGCACCGGCACCGATTCGACGGTGATCGCCGCCGACACCGATCAATCGGTGTTCGGCTTCCGCGGCGCCAGCCCGCGGTTCGCCGACGGGCTCGCCGAGGCGGGTTCTGAGCGAGATCTGTTGTTGGAAAATACTTTTCGATACACCCCTGCAATCGCGGCAGTGGGTGCGGCGCTGTCGGCCCGCTTGCCCGGCGCCCGCCCGCATCCGTATCCGACACCATTGGACGTCGATCCCGAGGCCGGTGCGCCCGCGGCCGGCGCGGCGGTCCGCGTCTTCAGTTCCGGGGCCAAAGAGGCCACCGCGGTCGCCGACCTCCTCCGGCGCGAGCATCTCTTCGGCGGTGTGCCGTGGTCGCAGATGGCGGTGATCGTCCGGTCGGTGCCGCTCGCGCTGCCCGCGCTGCGTCGGGCGTTTCGCTCCGCCGGTGTGCCGGTGACCACCCCGACCAGCGATCTGCCGCTGCACCGTCAGCGCGCGGTCGTCGCCCTCATGCAGGTGCTGCGCGCGGTGGTGGCGCGCGGGCTCACCGACGACGAGGCCCTCGACGCGTTCGGCGTCGACGACGCCGTCGCGGTGTTGTCCGGGCCGATCGGCGGCGCCGACCCTGGTGCCATGCGCCGCCTCCGGCGCGGCGTGCGGCGACTCGACGAGAAGACCGGCGGCGGCGAGGCGACCGACTCGGTGATCGCGCTGCGCCGCGCCATCCTCGACCCCGCAGAAGCGCGGCGTTACCTCGATGCCCTCAGCACCACCGAAGCCCGCCCGCTGTCCCGGGTGATCGAGGTCGTCGACGCCGCCCACCGCACCGAACAGGCGAATCGGGGGGTGGAGGAGACCCTGTGGTCCGCCTGGCAGGCAACCGGTTTGGAACGGCGATGGGTGTCCAGCGCGATCCGCGGCGGACCGTCGGGGGAGCAAGCCGACCGGGACCTCGACGCGGTGATGGCGATGTTCGAGGCGGCCGCCAACTTCGCCGACACCCTGCCGGCCGCCGGTCCGGCGGGCTTCCTCCGTTACGTGTCGGCGCTGCAGATCCCGCGCGACAGCCGGATGGCGGCCGCGGCGAACGACGCCGTGACCGTGCTGTCCGCGCACGCGGCCGCCGGACGCGAGTGGGAGGTCGTCGCGGTGGCCGGTGTGCTCGACGGTCTGTGGCCGTCGCTGCGGAGTCGCGGCAGCGTGCTCGCGACCGGTCAACTCGTCGACCTCCTCGACGGGGTCGATCCGGACGCCTTGGACACCGTTGCCCGCAGCACGTCGGCGCTGGCCGACGAACGGCGGCTGCTGCTCGTCGCCTGCACCCGCGCCCGGCGTCGGCTGCTGGTCACCGCGGTCGACGACGGCGGGGGCGACGCCTCACCGTCGCGGTTCGTGGGGGAGATCGCCGACGCCCTCGCATCCTGGCAGGCGGGCCCCGTCCGCGACGCCGACGAGTCCGACACGACCGGGGAGCTGCCCCTCGACCCAGGTGTGGAACGGGTGCTGTCGCTGCCGTCGCTGATCGCCACCCTGCGGTCGGCGGTGGTGGCCGGCTGCGTGGGCATCGAACCCGGCGCCGAACCCGACGCGCGGACCCGGGCGGCAGCGGAACTGCTTGCCCGACTTGCCGATTCGGACATACCGGGGGCCGCTCCGAAGGACTGGTACGGACTGGCCGGGCCGAGCGTGGACGACCCGCTGTGGACACCGGACCGCGGGCCGGTGGTGCTGTCGCCGTCGAACGTCGAGGCGCTGAACCGATGCTCGCTGCGCTGGGTGCTCGAACGGCACGGCGGCCGCGATGGCGACGGCACCCCGGCGATCACCGGCACCCTGGTGCACACGCTGGTGCAGGCTGTGGCGGGGCAGATCGATCCGGCCGAGGTGACCGCCGCGCTGCGCGGGATCTGGGATCGTGTGGACACCGGCGCGGCATGGTTCTCGGTGCGAGAACTCGAGCGTGCGGAGGGCATGCTCAGCACTTTCCGTGACTGGCTGCGGATCTCGCGCGACGAACTGTCCGAGATCGGTGTGGAGGCGACGATCGACGCCACCCTCCCCGCCGGCAGCAACCAGGAGCCCGCCGAGGGCAACCACGATCCCGCCGACGGTGGCCACGATTCCGCCGACGCCGTCCAGACCGACGGCTCCGACATCCCGATCCGGCTGCGCGGCCGCGTCGACCGGCTCGAGCGCGATGGACAGGGCCGGCCCGTGGTGGTGGACGTCAAGACCGCCAAGACCGCGATCAGCAAGTCCGATGCCCAGGAGCACGCCCAGCTGGCCACCTATCAGCTGGCGTTGTCGCTCGGCGGGGCCAAGGACCTCGGTCCGGTGGAGCCGGGTGGCGGCCGGCTCGTCTACGTGGCCGCGGCCAACCGCACCACCGGCGCCACCGAGCGTCCCCAGGACGCGCTCGGCCCGGAACTGGTCGACGAATGGATCGGCGTGGTACGCAAGGCGGCTCGCGCGAGCATCGGGCCCCGGTTCGACGCCACCCGCAATCCCGGGTGCGGTCACTGTCCGCTCACCACGAGCTGCCCGGTGCAGCTGCGCGGGAAGTCGGTGATCGATGACTGAGCCCACGGACCGTCCGGTCATCTCGGCCGTCGCGCTGTCGGCCGCGCTCGGGCAGCCCACCCCCACGCCCGAACAGGTCGCGGTCATCGAGGCGCCGATGGAACCGATCCTGGTGGTCGCCGGCGCCGGGGCGGGCAAGACCGAGACCATGGCCGCCCGCGTCGTGTGGCTGGTCGCCAACGGGTTCGTCGCGCCCGACGAGATCCTCGGACTCACGTTCACCCGCAAGGCCGCCAGCGAACTCGGCGCCCGGATTCGTCGTCGACTCTCCACCCTCTCGGGTTCACCCGCGCTGCGGCGCTGGGATCCCGACGGCACGCTCGCCGCACGCCTGAGCGGCGGTGATCCCGAGGTCAGCACCTACCATGCCTACGCCGGCCGCCTGATCGCCGACTACGGCCTCCTGCTGCCGGTGGAACCCTCCTCGACGCTGCTGTCGGAGACCGAACTGTGGCAGATGGCGTTCTCCGTGGTCGCCAACTGGACCGGGGAACTGCACACCACCAAGGTGCCGTCGTCGGTGACCGAGGCCGTGCTGAAGCTCTACGGCGAGATGGCCGAGCATCTCGTCGACGTCGAGGCCCTTCGTCACTCCGGTGACCGGTTGCAGCAGCTCATCGAGATGCTGCCACCCGGGCCGAAACAGCGCGCCAATCCGACCCAGGCGCTGCTCAAGATCCGTGACGTCATCGACGAGCGCCGCGAACTCATCCCGATGGTCGAGGCGCTCACCGAGACGATGCGGGCCGCGGTCGCCCTCGACTTCGGCAGCCAGATGTCGCTGGCCGCACGACTCGTCGTCGAGCATCCGGAAGTTGTTGCTGCCGAAAGGCATTCGTTCCGTGCTGTGCTGCTCGACGAGTACCAGGACACCGGGCACTCGCAGCGCATCCTGCTGGCCACGCTGTTTGGGGGACGCGCGTCGGCCGCCGATTGGGCGGTCGCCGTCACCGCCGTCGGCGATCCCATCCAGTCCATCTACGGCTGGCGCGGCGCTTCGGCGGCGAACCTGCCCCGGTTCACCAGCGACTTCCGCCGCTCCGACGGAACCCCCGCCGACCGGCTCGAGCTGCTGACGAGTTGGCGCAACGCCGAACACGCGTTGCGCCTGGCGAACCAGACCTCCGAGGAACTCCGCCGGCGTGGCATTCCGGTGTCCGTGTTGCGCGCCCGGCCCGATGCGCCCCTCGGCACGGTGAACATCGCGCTGACCGAGACCGTCGTCGACGAACGTGCCTGGATCGCCGATCACGTCGAACAGCACTATCGGGCCGCGGAGGAGGCTGGCACTCCGCCGCCGACCACCGCGATCCTGGTGCGCCGTAACGAGGATTCGGCACCGCTGGCCGCCGAGCTGGAGCAGCGCGGTATCCCCGCCGAGGTCGTCGGCATCGGCGGACTGCTGCACGTCCCGGAGGTCGAGGACATCGTCGCGATGCTCCGGCTGATCGCCGACCCCATGGCCGGGACCGCCGCCATGCGGTTGTTGACCGGCGCCCGTTGGCAATTGGGGGCCGGTGACCTCGCCGCGCTGTGGCGCCGCGCCGCCGAACTCGCCGTGGTCGAGTTCAACGCGTCGCAAGGCATCGTGGCCACCCGGGCGGAACTCGACGCCGCGCTCGACGCGGTGCTGCCCACCGAGGTCGTCGACCAGGCGGGCATCGCCGACGCCATCGTGGATCCCGGTGAGCCACAACGGTACAGCGCAGCGGGCTATGCCCGCATCCGCGCGTTCGGCGGCCAGCTGGAGGCGTTGCGGCGGCGCATCGGTCAGCCGCTGCCCGAGCTGGTCGCCGACGTCGAGCACACCATCGGCGTCGCCGTGGAGGCCCAGATCCGGGCCCACCGGATGCGCGGCGCGATCACCGGCCGCGAGCATCTCGATGCGTTCGCCGACCATGTCACCGCCTACGCCGACCGGCCGGGTGCCAATCTGCCTGGGCTGCTGGCCTTTCTGGAGACCGCCGAGGACATCGAGAAGGGACTTGAACCGGGCCGGATCGAGGTCGCCGAACAACGGGTGCAGATTCTCACCGTGCACGCCGCCAAGGGCCTCGAATGGGATGTGGTGGCGGTGCCGCATCTGTGCAAGGGCATCTTCCCCGGCGGACGGGCCGACACCACGTGGCTCGGCAGCGCCAAGGAACTGCCCGCCGCGCTGCGCGGTGATCTCGCCGACGACGCGAACGCCGAGGGGTTTCCACCGCTGGATCTGCGGTCGGTCACCGACCGCAAGGAGCTCGAGGCCGCGCTCACCCACCACAAGGAGGCGATCAAGGAGCGACGCCTCGAGGAGGATCGCCGCCTCCTGTATGTCGCCCTGACCAGGGCCAAGCAGTCGTTGCTGGTGTCGGCACACCACTGGTCCGAAACCGGCGACGCCCCGCGCGGCGGCTCCGACTTCTTCGACGAGATCCGGGCCATCACCGCGGATGCGATCGCCGACCCGACCGTCGATGCCACCGGAATGGCGATCGACATCGACAGTCCCGCACCCGATGACGGCACCCCCAACCCGCTCGCCGAGCTGGTCGTGAGCAGATCCTGGCCTCGCGATCTGCTCTCGGACCGGCGCCACCCGACCGAGGCCGCGGCGCAACTGGTCCACGACGCCATCGCCGAACGCGACGCCCCCGCTCTGTTCGACACCCCCGGTGCCCCGACCGTCGCCGACGCCGACGACGACCCGGAGATCCGCGCCTGGCGCGCCGAGGTCGACGCGTTGCTCGACGAGCACCTGCGGACCAACCGGGCGGTCGTCGACGTCGAACTGCCGACCCACCTCTCGGTCAGCCAACTCGTCGAACTCGACACCGACGAGGCCGCCTTCGCGCAGCGGCTGCGGCGTCCGACGCCCTATCAGCCCAACCCGATCGCGCGGCGCGGCACGGCCTTTCACGCGTGGGTCGAGGCGTGGTTCGGGGCCACCCGCCTCCTCGACATCGACGAACTGCCCGGCGCCGCCGACGCCACCGCCGCACCCGACATCGATCTCGATCAACTGCGAGACGCGTTCCTCGCCTCGCGGTGGGCCAACCGCAGCCCCACCGAGGTGGAGGTGCCCTTCGAGACGGTGATCGGTGCGACCGTCGTCCGCGGTCGCATCGACGCGGTGTTCGCCGAACCCGACGGCGGATGGATCGTCGTCGACTGGAAGACCGGGTCGGTACCGGAACCGGCGCGCCGTGAATCGTTGTTCGTCCAGCTCGGCGCCTACCGCATCGCGTGGGCGCAGCTGGCCGGGGTGCCGGTGGAGAAGGTGCGCGCCGCCTTCCACTATGTGCGGTCGGGCTACACGCTCGAGCCCGACGACCTGCCCGACGACGCGGCTCTGGCCGCGCTGCTCGCCACGTGACGCAGGGCAATCGAGTTCTGGACGGATACATTCCCGGGGCATCAAGTACTGTCGGAGAATTGTGAGCACATCGGTCTGTGGCCCGCGCGGAATCGGGGGCTGATGCGATCTCGGTTGCGTGGGCGGCTACGTCGGTCGGGGGAGCTGGTGGAGAGCCCCGACTATGCGCTCGTCGGTGTACTGAGGATTCCCGAACTGCAGCAGAGCCCGGGCCGTGCCATCGGCAAGCGCGTGGTCTTCGCGGTCTTCGCACTGTTCTTCACGGCGGCGCTGGTCTTTGTCGATCGCGACGGCTACCGCGATGTCCAGCAGAACCCGTTGTCCTTCCTGGACGCGATGTACTACTCCGCGGTCACCCTGTCGACCACCGGATACGGCGACATCACCCCGTACACACCATCGGCCCGGCTGATCAACCTGCTCATCATCACCCCGCTGCGCGTGCTGTTCCTGATCGTCTTGATCGGTACCACCCTCGAGGTGCTCACCGAGCGGTCCCGGCAGGCGCTCAAGATCCAGCGTTGGAGGAACAGCGTGCGCAACCACACCGTCGTCATCGGGTACGGCACCAAGGGCCGCACCGCCGTCGACGCGATGATCGGCGACGGTGCCAAGCCGAGCGAGATCGTCGTCGTCGACGCGAACCCGGACGTCCTGGAGGCAGCCGCCGCCGACGGTCTGGTGACCGTCCGCGGCGATGCGACGAAGTCCGATGTGCTGCGCCTGGCCGGTGTCGCGCACGCGTCGAGCATCGTGGTCGCCACCAACCGCGACGACACCGCGGTGCTGGCCACCCTCACCGCGCGCGAGATCAACCCGCGCGCCAAGATCGTCGCCTCCATCCGGGAGTCCGAGAACACCCACCTCATGCGGCAATCCGGCGCGAACTCGGTGGTCGTCTCGTCGGAGACGGCCGGGCGGCTGCTCGGTATCGCCACCCTGACGCCGTCGGTCGTGGAGGTCATCGAGGATCTGCTCACCCCCGACGCCGGCTACGCCATCGCCGAGCGTGAGGTCGATCCGACCGAGACCGGTGGATCACCCGCACACACCCGTGACATCGTGCTCGGCGTGGTGCGCAACGGCGTGCTGCATCGCGTCGACGACCATGAGGTCGAGCAGATCGAGGCCGGCGATCGGCTGCTCTACGTCCGCAAGGGGCCGTCAGAGTGAACGCCGCGTTCTCCCTCGATCAGCCGCCGTTGCTCTCCCGCGCGACCTTCAACCGGGCCGACGACATTCGCGACGACCCCGAGCGGATGCGGTCGGGCTGGTCCTCGGCACGGGTGTTGCTGATCGACGGCACCGGCCGCTACGCGGTCGCCGACGACGGTGGACTGCACTGGATGGCCGCCGCCGACCTCGCCGACCAACCGTTGCCGGATGCGGTGTTCCTGGGCATCTCTGCCGCGGGCCATGACCTGTGGACCCGCCGGGTCGACCATATCGACGGACCCACCGACGATCCGCGACGCGGCGCGCACGGCCTCGACTCGGATGCCGCCGGACAACTCGCGACGGCACTTGGAATCCTGAATTGGCATGCCGCAGCACGGTTTTCGCCAGTGGACGGCTCGGCGACCAAGCCCGCGCGCGGCGGCTGGGTGCGGCGGCACGTCGACACCGGCGCCGACGAGTTCCCCCGCACCGACCCCGCGATCATCACCGTGGTGCACGACGGTGCCGACCAGATCCTGCTCGGCCGGCAGTCGGTGTGGCCCGAAGGCTGGTACTCGACTCTCGCCGGCTTCGTCGAGCCGGGCGAATCGCTCGAACAGTGCGTGATGCGGGAGGTGTACGAAGAGGTGGGGGTGACCGTCCGCGACCCCCACTATCTCGGCAGCCAGCCGTGGCCGTTCCCGCGATCGCTGATGCTCGGCTTCGAGGCCGTCGCCGACCCGGACGAACCGCTGCGTTTCCTCGACGGCGAGATCGGTGACGCCGCCTGGTTCGGTCGGGACGAGGTCATCGAGGCGATCGAGGAGGGTGGCGAATGGGTGCGCGCCGACGGCGCGGTGGGGACCGCCGTCGACGGTCGCCGACTCCGGCTTCCGGGGTCGATCTCGATCGCCCGCGCGATCATCAGCGCCTGGGCGTACGCCCCCAAAATGTGAGGGTTTTTCGCACTTTCGGGCCACAAATATGAGGCTCCGTCGCACTTCAGAGGCCAAATTCGTCATTTTGATGACGAAACGTCGTGGCATTGGAACAGCGGGTGAATTCGTGCTGTTATGTGTGTCATGAGCAATGTGATCGATGACGACCCACAAACCCGGATCTCCGACACCGGCGTGATGACCATCTACACCACCAGCTGGTGCGGCTTCTGCGCACGACTGAAGACCGGCCTCAAGAGCCTCGGTCTGTCCTGGCAGGAAGTGGACATCGAACTCAACCCGGATGCCGCCGAATGGGTCGGCAGCGTCAACGGTGGAAATCACACCGTCCCGACGGTTCTGTTCGCCGACGGCACCACCGTGACCAACCCGTCGGTCGCCGAGGTCCGGGCGAAGCTCGGGGTCTGATCACGTTCGCCGCGCGGGACCTGTCGGTACCCGGTGACATAGTGGACCGGTGCCCGAAACCAACCCGATCCTGCGCGGCCTCGACCCCGAGCAGCGTGCGGCCGTCGAAGCCGCTCGCGGCCCGGTGTGTGTGCTCGCGGGAGCGGGGACGGGCAAGACCCGCACCATCACGCGTCGCATCGCGAATCTGATCGATCGCGGCGAGGTGCGTGCCGACCAGGTTCTCGCGGTCACCTTCACCTCGCGGGCGGCGGGCGAGATGCGGGCCCGGTTGCAGGCGCTCGGTGTCGCCGGGCCCGGAAACCTGGTGGCTGCGCAGACCTTTCATGCTGCGGCCTACCGGCAGCTGAAGTACTTCTGGCGTCGCGCACCACAGGGTGGGCAGTGGCAGCTGCTCGATCGCAAACTGCCCGTCGTCGCGCGTGCGGCACGCCGTGCGGGCCTCGACGAGTCGGTGGAGACGGTCCGCGATCTCGCCTCGGAGATCGAATGGGCCAAGGCCTCGCTCATCGGGCCCGAACGCTACAGCGCGCAGGTCGCCGCACTCGGGCGGACCACACCGCAGCCGCCGGACACGGTCAGCGAGGTCTACAGCTGGTACGAGGCCGCCAAGATCTCCCCGGACGGTGACCGGCTCCTCGACTTCGACGACCTGATCGGCGAGACCATCGCGATCCTCGACGCCGACCGGACCGTGCTCGACGAATTCCGTTCCGCCTACCGCTTTTTCGTCGTAGACGAATACCAGGACATCACCCCCCTGCAGCAGCGGCTCCTCGACATGTGGCTCGGTGAGCGCGACAACCTGACCGTCGTCGGGGATGCCAACCAGACGATCTACTCGTTCACCGGCGCGTCGGCCCGGTATCTGCTCGACTTCACCCGCCGCTATCCGCATGCCGAACTGCACCGGCTCGTCCGCGACTACCGCTCCACGCCACAGGTGGTCGGGTTGGCGAATCAGGTGATCGGTGCGGTCGGTGACCGCGCACCCGGCACGAGACTCGACCTCATCGGGCAACGCCCACCCGGCCCCGAGGCCCGGCCGGCCGAATTCCCCGACGACCGGCGTGAGGCCGTCGGGGTCGCCGCCCAGATCAAACACCTCGTCAACGCCGGCACGACGCCGTCGGAGATCGCCGTGCTGTATCGGGTCAACGCCCAGTCGGAACGCTTCGAGGAGGCCCTCACCGAGGCCGGTATCCCGTATCAGGTTCGGGGTGCCGAGGCCTTTTTCACCCGCACCGAGATCCAGCAGGCCCTGCGCGGACTGCGAGCCGCGGCCGCCCGCGACGACCTGCCGCCCGACGCCGACATCCGCCTGCTGGTGCGTGCGGTACTGGTGCCCCTGGGTCTGGCGGACCGCGAACCGTCCGGAACCCAGGCCCGGGCGCGATGGGAGTCGTTGCGCGCCTTGACCTCGCTGATCGACGAGATCCTGGATCAGCAACCCCGGATCACCCTCGACCGCCTCGTCGCCGAGTTGGACCTGCACGCCCGGGAGCGGCACACTCCCACCACCGCGGGTGTCACGCTCGCCTCGCTGCACGCGGCGAAGGGTCTGGAATGGGATGCGGTCTTCCTGGTCGGTCTGACGGAGGGATCGGTGCCCATCACCCAGGCCGTCGACCACGGTGACGACGCGGTCGCGGAAGAACGACGGCTCTTCTACGTCGGCATCACCCGTGCCCGCGAGCACCTCTATCTGTCGTGGAGTCTGTCGCGCAATGGCGGCCGCGCCACCCGGCGGCGCACCCGTTTCCTCGACGGCATCGACCTCGACCCGCGTCGAGCGGGGAAGTGCGTCGTGTGCGGTGCCGAACTGGTCAGCCCCGAGTCGCGGGTTCGGCGTCGATGCGACGGTTGCCGGGTCGACGGGCGGGACGAAGCCCTCGTCGGCGCCCTCCGGTCGTGGCGAGCCGCGCAGGCACGGCAGGCGCAGGTGGGAGAGCACGCCATCCTGACCGACGCGATGCTCGAGGCGATCGCCGAGCAGCGGCCCACCGACGTCCGATCTCTGCAGGCCATTCGGGGCCTGGGCGCGACCAAACTCGACCGGTACGGCCCCGGACTCGTGGATCTCGTCAAAACCGCAGGTCAAAAATAGGTTGTGCGATTCTCGTCGAGACATCTACCCTGGAATCCGTCAGCACGGGGTGAGACTCGTTTGTCCGTACGGGTTTCCCTCACACAGGCCATCGATGGAGGAAAGGAGCGGACACGTGAACGGCATCGGCACCCATTCGGCAGGGATTTCCCTGCTCGGCGCACAGCCGTGTGCGGCACCTGCCATCAGTTGGCGACCGGAGCGCGACCGCTCCATGCTCGCCGCGAGTTCGATGGCTCATCCGGAAGCGACACACGTAGCGCCGTCCGGATTCGCCGCCGCAGCGCGAGCGCCGCAGCGGTTCCCCGTGCAGATACGAAAGCAGCAGAGTCGGTAGGACTCCACAGCATTCGGGCCACGGGCGGATCGCAGAGGCGAAACCCGTGGCCTTCGTTTTTGTGAACGCCCCCAAGGTTTTTCATCCACGATGAGACCTTGATCGGCTCCACGAGCTCGAGGTTCCGGGTCATTCAACACCCAACACGAGCAGATGTGGAGAGAGCAATGACTGTCGAATGCGTTCTCGAATCCTGTCTTTCGGCGGACCGCGCATCGGTCGGTCGGTTGGACCTGCCCTGCCAGGTGACCGACGCCGATCTGTGGTTCGCCGAGGACCCCCGCGACCTGGACCGGGCCAAGGCCATGTGCGCCGAGTGCCCCTTGCAGGAGGCCTGCCTGCGGGCTGCGCTCGACCGCGCCGAGCCCTGGGGAGTCTGGGGCGGTGAGATCTTCGAGCGCGGCGTCGTCGTCGCGCGGAAGCGGCCGCGTGGCCGTCCGCGCAAGGACGCCGCATGACGGGTGTCCGGTCTGGCACTACGCCAGGCCGGGCACCCACTCTTCCATGATCGCCCGGTACGGGGCGTTGGCCTCGAGCTGCGATGCAATGCCCACGCAGCCCGCCAGGACGCGGAAGACCATCACATAGTTCTTGGGCAGGTTCAGATTTCGTGACGTCTTGTACACGTCACCCCGGACGTCGGTGGCCTTGCCCGCCGCCCGCTGCATCCACTTACGGGTGAAGTGGAACGATTCCGTGTACAGCGGGTCGACATACGGCCTCAGATAGGCCTCGATGTCGGCCGCGCTCACCCGGTCGGCGTGCGTGCGCCGGATGAAGTCGGTCTGCACCATCAGCTCTTTGAGCTCGTCGTACTTCTTGTCGCGCGCCAGTCGCAGGATCGGCCCGGTCTCCGGCGGCAACCCGTTGGGATAGTGGCCGACGGCACCGAAATCGAGGACACCGAACCGGCCGTCGTCGGTCAGGAAGAAGTTGCCCGGGTGTGGGTCACCGTGCAGCAGGCCGACCCGGAACGGGGAACTCACCTCGAAGGTGGCCATCTTGGCGGCCGCGTCGTCCCGGGTGGCCTGATCGCCTCCGGTGATGATCCGCGAGAGGGGAGTGCCGTAAAGCCATTCGGAGACAATCACCTTGGGCGCGCTCGCGATGACCTTGGGAATGACGAAATCCGGGTCGCCGTCGAACGCCTTGGCGAACGCGCGCTGATTGTCGGCTTCGCCGAGATAGTCGAGTTCGGCCTCGGTGCGATCGATCAGTTCGTCCATCATCGACTTGACGTCGGTGCCCGGCGACATCTTCTGCAGCAGACCCGACATCCGCGACAACGTCTTCAGATCGGCCTTGAGCGCGTGATCCGCGCCGGGGTACTGCACCTTGACCGCGACCTCGCGACCGTCCGACCAGACCGCCTTGTGCACCTGGCCGATACTCGCCGATGCGGCAGGTTCGTCGGAGAATTCGCGGAAACGCTGACGCCATTTGGTGCCGAGTTGCTGATCGAGCACCTTGTGCACCTTGGACGCGGGCAGCGGGGGAGCCTCGGCCTGCAGCTTGGTGAGTGCCTCGCGGAACGGCTCGCCGAACTCGTCCGGGATCGCCGCCTCCATGATCGACAACGCCTGACCGACCTTCATGGCGCCGCCCTTGAGCTCTCCGAGCACGGAGAACAGTTGTTCGGCGGCCTTCTCCAGCATTTCCTGCTGGATTTCGTCTTTGTCCTTGCCGGCCATGCGTTTGCCGAGACCTGCCGCGGCACGTCCGGCCATACCGATGGGCAGCGACGCGAGTTTCGCGTTGCGTCGGCCCTGCCCCCGAGTGATGTCAGCCATAGCGTCCTTTCCCCACTACAGAATAGAGGACCGGTCGCAACGGACCGTCGTCGCGCCGACCGGTGCGTCATCCGGCCGAGGCGACCACCGGCCGGCAATCGCAACACGGATGGGGTGGCCAGTGGGTGGTCTCCAGACGTGCCGGGTCGGTGTGGAATTCGAGTGCGCGATTGAACAATTGGGGCACGGCGGGCGAGGGTGCACCCGTCAGCAGCGCACGCGCGATCTGCTCGATCTGCGTGTGGGCGAGCGCTGCGGTGCTGCGGATCGTGCCGGCGCCGGCGGTGCCCGGTTGACGCAGCATCTGCGCCGCCAACAGTGGCCAGTCCGGATCGAGCATGGTGCGGTGGTGGTCGGCGCACCGCAGACAACTCGACAGGCCGGGCAGCACGAGCGGGCCGACGACCCCGACGCCATCGCGCACCCGCACCGGCAGGTGCGGGAGACGGGCCGCGGTCAAGGCACCCACGACCGACGGTTCGTGGACGAGGAAGTCCGACAGCACCACCAGATTTGCGTCCCATCGACCGATGACCTGCGCATCGGGCGGACGGCGCGACGATCGTCGCGGCGTCATCCCGACGTCGGCGAGGGACTCCGACAGCAGATCCGACAACGGCCCGCGGCCATGGATACGAACCCGCAGTGCCTGCGCCGCCCGCGAACTCGGCGGCGTCACGGCTTTGCCGGCGGCGATCAGTTGTCCGACGATGCCGGCGAACTCACCGGCGGTCAGGCCGATGGTGCGGACCCGCCGCAGGATCTGGCCGCGTGAGCGGGGCTCGGTCATCGATCGCACGAGGTCGGCGACCTCGCTCGCCGACACCGACCGCGGCAGGTCGATCAGCAGGCTGCGCCGCGGGTCGCTGCCGATGTGGACGCGGTTGCCCGGTCGGACCAGCACGGGGGTGCCGACCCGCAGCAGCGGCAGCGTGACCGGTAGATCGGCGACGGTGAGGCGATCGGGCATGGCGACACTGTGCCACCGCCGGAGAGCCGATCGGCGACGCGAACGCGGTTGTCCACAGGCTGTGGGAGAACCCGGCCGAACTCGTGGGGTGGGGTGTTGCTTCTGCGGTGTTACTTCTGCGGGGGATCGTCGTCGGCCGCGGAGTCCCCGGCCGACGTCGGGCCGTCGGGATCGCCGGGCTTCCCGGCGGCCCGCTCCTGGGCGAGCGTCGCCTCGAGCTGGGCGATCGGATCGTCGAATGTGCTTGTGCCACCGCCGATGACGCGGTCGACGAAGGCGGCCGGATGATCGAGATCCTCGGTGTCGGGCATCAGGTCCGGGTGTGCCCACACGCCGTCGCGGGTGGTGACGTCGCCGGCCTCGAGGAGTTGCTGCCACAACGCCGACGCCTCGCGCACCTTACGGGGGCGCAGCTCCAATCCGACGAGGGTCGCGAAGGTCTGCTCGGCCGGGCCACCGGACGCCCGGCGGCGACGCATCGTCTCGGTGAGCGCGACAGCGCTCGGGATCCGGTCGTCGAGCGCTCGCGACACCACCTGCTCCACCCAGCCCTCGACCAGCGCGAGCAGTGTCTCCAGCCGGTTGAGCGCCGCCTGTTGTTCGGGTGTGGTGGTCGGTTCGAACGACGTGGCCGATCCCATCAGCTCTTCGATCTTCGCCGGATTCGACAGCAACTCCTGCGGGTCGACGTTCGTGGTGAGCTCGTTGATCCCGGAGAAATCGATGCTGATGCCGCGGGCGTACTCCTCGACCGTGGCCAACAGGCGCTGCCGAAGCCATCCGACGTGCGTGAACAGGCGGACGTGAGCGGCCTCGCGGGCGGCGAGGAACACGATGATCTCCTGCGCCGGCAGGTCGAGACCGTCGGCGAAGGTGGCGATCGCCTCGGGCAGCAGCACCGCGGTGCCCTCGGGCGCCAACGGCAGACCGATGTCGGTGGAGGTCAGCACCTCTTTGGCCAGCTGGCCGAGGCCCTGCCCGAGTTGGGTGCCGAACGCCATGCCGCTCATCTGCGTCATCATCCCCATCATCGGGCCGGCGAACTGCGCGGCCTCCGGCGGCAGGTTCTGTTCCCACGTCCGTGACAGTTGGGTGGCGACGGGATCGCACAACCGCTTCCACGTCGGCATCGATTCCTCGAGCCACTGGACCGGGGTCCAGGCGATCGCGGTGCGGACGCCGCTCGGGAAGGTGGTGACGTCGTCGATCCAGAGTTCGGCGAGGTGCACGGCGTCGGCGACGGCCTGGGTCTCCTTGTCGAGGACCGGGGTGAAGTTCCCGATCTGCTGACGTGCCAGGTTGCTCGCCACCTGATAGTTGACGGGGCCGCTGCCCGACCCCGTCGACATGCCGGCACCCATCCCGCTGAACATGCTGCCGAGCTGGGAGAACATCTGGCCGAGCGCAGCGGGGTCGAAGGCCGACGGGTCGATACCCTCACCGCCGAGGGCGAATCCGAAGGGGTTCTGTGCACCGCCCGCGCCGCCGGTGCCCGAGTCGCCCGGTCCGCTCTTGTCCGCGCGACGTTTCTCGTCGTCATCGTCGTCGGAGGCGGAGAATCCGAAGGGCAGATCAGTCATGCCTCCACGGTACCGCCCGGGGTTGGCGTCGGCGCGGGTCTCCTGTTCGCCTTGAGCGTAGGCGGCTCAATGTCAGGCGGCTCCACTAACCTGTGCGGAATGAGATTGCAGCCCGGCCATCGTCGGATCGCGACTGTCGCCGTCACCGTGCTGGTGTTTGTGGCTCTGCTGTTCATCGGTACGACCGTGCAGGTTCCCTACGTCGCCCTGGGACCGGGCCCCACCGTCAACACGCTCGGCACCGTCGATGTGGCCGACGGCAAGCAGACCGTCAAGAAACCCGTCGTCGACATCTCCGGGACCCCGACCGACCCCACGACCGGCAACCTCAACCTGACGACCGTCTCGGTGACCGACGGGATGTCGCTGTTCCAGGCCATCGGCATGTGGGCATCGGGCACCTACACGCTCGAACCCCGCGATCGGGTGTTTCCGCCCGACCAGACACCGGATCAGGTGCGTGAACAGAACCAGCAGGACATGAGCGGTTCGGAGGACAACGCGACAGCGGCGGCCCTGCGCTTCCTGAACCGGCCCACCGCACTGGAGGTGGCGTCGATCGCGCCGAAGGGACCGTCGGCCGACGTGCTGCGCAAGGGGGACCGGCTGATCACCGTGGCGGGCAAGCCCGTCGCCACGACCGAGGAACTGCAGGCGGCCATCCGGGGCAACGCGCCGGGCACCGCGGTGCCGATCGAGATCGAACGCAATGGCGTGCGGCAGACGGTCACGGTCACGCTTGCCGCCCGCCCGGACGACCCGAAGGTCGGCTACCTCGGTGTCACACCCGACGTCGTCAACGCCGACCCGGCGCTGAAGATCACCTACAACGTCGGCGACATCGGCGGTCCGTCCGCCGGGATGATGCTGACGCTGGCCGTGATCGACCGACTCAGCCCCGGCGAACTGACCCACGGCAAGTTCATCGCCGGCACCGGCACCATCGACGACGAGGGCGACGTCGGCCCGATCGGCGGCATCACCCACAAGACCCGTGCCGCCCGCGACGCCGGTGCCACGGTCTTCCTGGTGCCCGAGAAGAACTGCGCCGAGGCCAAGTCCGATGCGCCGGACGGTCTGGAACTGGTGAAGGTCGACAACCTGCAGTCGGCGATCGACGCGCTCGGCGACGTCGGTGCCGGCCGCGCCGCGCCGCACTGCTGACCCCTACTCGAGCGTGTGCCGCAACGCCGCCCGCAACCCGGTCGCGAGGTCGGACGCCGTCCGCAGCTCGATGCCGTCGACCACCTCGCCGGGCATGGGGCGCAGGTGTAACAGGGCCAGGGTGCGCCCGTCCCGCAGTGCGCCGACCGCCAACCGCGCTTCCCGGCCGTCGGGATGTGCGCGGGCCTCGTCGCGGTCGGCCACCTCGGTGTCGGGTGGCAGGACCACGATCTCCTGCACCACCGCGGTACCGGCGACCGACGGTGGCCAGCTCGTCGTCGCGAGGACACGTTCGAGGTCCTCGTCGCCGGCGATGCCGGTGAGCGGCTCCTGGGCGATCGGACTCAGTTCCGAGTCGTCATCGGGGCCGACGAGTTCCGGCTGCTGCGCGGCCAGGGTCGCCGTGGGCACCAGCGCGAACAGCAGCGGCGACTGGCCCCATCCGGCGTCGTCGACGAACTCGACGATGTCGCGCAACGCACTGCCGAGCGCGTCGGGGGAGAGCGCGGTGATGTCGGGCCGGTGCGGGTCGGTCACCCGTTCATCTTGCCGGGCGCGCGCCCTCCCGCGAAACCCGCAGGAACTTGACAGAGAGCCTGCTCGTTGGGGGGTCAGTCATGCACCAGCGTGATGCGCGTCGCCCGGCCAGTACAGTTGGGTGCACAGCGCGCCTGAGGGCGCACTTCCTACCGGACCGGTGTCCGGAATGAGAACTTTGGAGAGTGGATAGGTGGGCGTACGCGGGCCGTCGGGGATGCCGACACTGTCGCGCAAGAGCAAGATCGCCATCGGGATCGGCGTTGCCGTCCTCATCTTGCTGCTGATCGGGCCACGTCTGGTCGGGCTGAGTACCGACTGGCTCTGGTTCTCCGACCTCGGCTACTCGCGCGTGTATTCCACGATCGTGTGGACTCGACTCGTCTTGTTCCTGGTCACGTCGCTGGTGGTGGGACTCATCGTCTTCGGGGCCATCGCGGTGGCCTACCGATCCCGACCGGTGTTCGTGCCGGCGTCGGGGCCCAACGATCCGCTGGCCCGGTATCGCGCCAGCGTGATGACCCGGACCCGGTGGTTCGCGATTCTGCCGGCAACCCTCATCGGCCTGCTGGCCGGTCTGGTGACCCAGGGTTCGTGGGCGACGGTGCAGACCTTCCTGCACGGCGAGGCCTTCGGCAATCGTGACCCGCAGTTCGGTCTCGACGTCAGCTTCTACGCGTTCGACCTGCCGTTCTACCGGCTGATCCTGAACCTGTTGTTCGTGGTCGTGGTCATCTCGTTCTTCGCGAACCTGCTCACCCACTATCTGTTCGGGGGCATCCGGCTCGGTGGCGCGGGCGGTGGTCCGTCGATGTCCACCGCGGCGCGGATTCAGCTCGCCTCGCTGGCGGGAACCTTCCTGCTGCTCAAGGCGGTCGCCTACTGGTTCGACCGGTATTCGCTGCTGTCGAGTCAGCGCAAGCAGGAGATCTTCACCGGCGCGAGCTACACCGACATCAACGCGGTACTGCCGTCGAAACTGATCCTGATGGCCATCGCGGTCATCTGTGCGCTCGCCTTCTTCGCCGGGGTCATCCTGCGTGATCTGCGGGTGCCGGCACTGGCCACCGCACTGATGGTGCTGTCGGCGTTGGTGATCGGCGTCGGCTGGCCACTGGTGATGGAGCAGTTCTCGGTCAAGCCGAATGCGGCGCAGAAGGAGGCCGAATACATCTCGCGCAACCTGGATGCGACGACCGCGGCCTACAAGATACGGGAGAAGGACGACGTCACCTATGAGCCGGACTGGACGTTGACGCAGGCCGACCCGGTGGCCGTCAACGGCGATTCGGCGACGCTGTCCAACATCCGGATTCTGGATCCGAACGTCATCGCGCCGGCCTTCAACCAGCGTCAGTTCCTGAAGAACTTCTACGGCTTCCCGGCGCAGCTCGCGGTGGACCGCTACACCGTCGACGGCCAGCAGCGCGACTTCGTCGTGGCCGTCCGTGAACTCGATCCCGCGAAGTACGGGGCGAACCAGCAGAACTGGATCAACAAGCACACCGTGTTCACGCACGGAAACGGTTTCATCGCCGCCCCGGCGAACACCGTGGACGAGGCGTCCTCGGACAGCGACAGCGACCGTGGTGGCCTGCCCGTGTTCAAGGTCAGCGACCTGGAGAGCATCCGGACGCCGGAGTACCAGAAGACTGCACCCATCAAGGTCGCCCAGCCGCGCATCTACTTCGGTGAGCTGATCGCCAAGGTCAACCCGGACTATGCCATCGTCGGTTCGGTCAACGGCGACCGCGAGTACGACGAGGACGGGAAGAACTACACCTACACCGCGGATTCGGGTGTATCCCTGGGCAACTGGTTCAACCGGGTGCTGTATTCGATCAAGTACACCGAACGCAACATCCTGCTGTCGGACGCGATCAACGCGAACTCGAAGATCATCTACAACCGCGACCCGCGGGACCGCGTGAAAAAGGTCGCGCCGTGGCTGACCGTCGATTCCAAGACATATCCGGCCGTCATGGCCGACGGGTCGATCAAGTGGATCGTCGACGGTTACACCACGCTGAACACCTACCCGTACGCGCAGCGGATGTCGCTGCAGGACGCGACCGCCGACGCGCAGGAGCTCAACCCGGGACAGACGGCGCGCCGTCAGGTGAATCAGCAGGTGTCCTACGTGCGTAACTCGGTGAAGGCGACCGTCGACGCATACACCGGCAAGGTGACGCTCTACCAGTTCGACACCAGCGATCCGGTGCTGAAGACCTGGATGAAGGTGTTCCCGGGAACCGTCCAGGCGCGCGCCGAACTCGACAAGCATCAGGATCTGGTCTCGCACTTCCGCTATCCGGAGGACCTGTTCAAGATCCAGCGCACACTGCTGGCGAAGTACCACGTGTCCGACCCGGAGACGTTCTTCCGCAGCAACAACTTCTGGTCGATCCCGGCGGACCCGAGCAAGGATCAGGCGGTACAGCAGGGCCTGAGCCAGCCGCCGTACTACTTCACCGCCGCCGCCCCGGACGGACCGAATGCGCAGTTCCAGCTGACGACGGTGATGACCGGTCTGAACACCCGAAATCTGACGGCGTACATGACGGCGTCGTCGGATCCGGGGTCCTACGGTCGCATAACCGTGAAGGAGTTGCCGACCGCCAAACAGACGGTGGGTCCGCAGCAGGCGCAGGAGAACATGAAGAGCGCCGGTCCGGTCGCGTCGGACCGTAAGCAGGTGGAGGACACCACTCGGGTGACCTACGGCAACCTGCTCACGCTTCCGGTGGGCCGCAACGGGATTCTGTATGTCGAACCGATGTACACGCAGTCCAAGACCGACGACTCGGCGATACCGAAGCTCTATCGGGTGCTGGTCTACTACAACGCGGCCAGCGATGGCGCACGCGTCGGATATGCGGCGACCGTCGCCGAGGCGCTTCGGCAGGTCGGGATCAACCCGTCGGAGGTGACCGCACCCGAGGCCGGCCAACCGGTGGAGGGGGACAACTCCGGGTCGACGCCGCAGCAGGCCGGTGCCGCCACCGCACCGCCGGCACAGCAAGGGAGTTCGGCCGAACGTGACGCCGCGGTCAAGGCCATCGGCGACGCGCTGAGCGCCCTGAAGGACGCACAGACCAATGGCGACTTCACGGCGTACGGCGCGGCGCTCGATCAGCTGAACAAGGCTGTCGCGCAGTACGAATCACTGCCCGCGCAGAACTGACGGCGCGCCGGTTCCGCTCGGACCAACGACATCACCCCACCTCGCCGGGCGAGGTGGGGTGATGTGTCTGAGATGCGGTGTGCCTGACGACGTCGTCTCAGGTCAGCTCCGGTAGCGCGTCATGTAGCGACGCAACTCGTTCTCCGTGTTGTCCGGCGTCATCGGGCTGTGGTGGTAGTGGCGGATCAGCGACATGAAGATCGATACCGCGCTGGCGAATGCGGCCACCATCAGGAGGCCGAACACGATGGCCGGCACCACGTGGCCGCCGGCCATGTTGACTAGCCAGAGCGCCGCGCAGGCGAACCCGCCCAGCGCCAACAGAAACCCGACCACGCTCATCGGGTGGGTTCCGTGGCTCTCGTGATGTGGCAGATGGTGAGATGCCATCGTTCCTCCTCGGGTTGACGTGGCCCCAAGGATACGCCTCAGTTGTGATATCCATCACAAAATCACGGAACGATCACGACCTCAGTGTGGATGTGTCGCGACGTAGTGCTCGATCTCGGCGGAGCTGGCGTCCGGGATCAACGGGCTGTGATGGAGCCGATGCGCCATGGTGGTGTAGATGACGCCGGAACCGATGAGGCAGAGCGCCAGGCCGACTCCTCCGATGATCGTCCACATGGTGTCGCTGGTCGCCAGCCCGTTCACCAGCATGCCGAGTGCCGGGATGATGAGCACGACGAGCAGGTAGGCG
The DNA here is from genome assembly GCF_053588655.1 of Gordonia sp. NPDC003424. Lineage (NCBI taxonomy): Bacteria > Bacillati > Actinomycetota > Actinomycetes > Mycobacteriales > Gordoniaceae > Gordonia > Gordonia sp. NPDC003424. The sequence continues at coordinate 108,940 of NZ_JBSFQJ010000008.1, read as the reverse complement.
ACAAAGCTCATGGGGTGACGATTGTCGTGGCTGGTTGCGGGCTGAGCTGCGATGGTGGCCATCGTCTTCTCCTTGGTTGACAACTCTCTTGTTGTGACATCTTCAACATCCTCCTGAGACCTGGCGGCTACCAGGGACTTTCGGCCCGACCGACTGGGGCCCTCGGTCGACTTCGCGATCCGGCGGCCGGCGCCGCCGTCGTGGTATCGAACAGCACTCGTCGGCCGTTCCTCCGCCCACTTTGCGAAGACTCCCCGGAAACTTCGGGAGGGTCTTTGCAAAGGGGGCGGAGGAACGTCGGGGACGCATCGCCGACCGCGGGAAACGCGACTGCTGTGTTCCAGGTCACGTGCATCGTGCCTGGTCAGAGTGTGTTTCATGGCCGATTTGGAAAAGCGCGGATCGTGTGTGTAACGTGGTGTTCACCAACGCGGGGTGGAGCAGCTCGGTAGCTCGCTGGGCTCATAACCCAGAGGTCGCAGGTTCAAATCCTGTCCCCGCTACGAGAGAAGAGGCTCCGGAAGCATTGCTTCCGGAGCCTCTTTCGTCATGTCATCGCGTCCCGCGCGATCAGCTTCGATACCGCTCGCGCAGATCACGTTTGAGGATCTTGCCCGCCCCGGACACCGGGAGTTCGTCGACGATGTCGAGACTGCGTGGCACCTTGTAGCCGGCGATCTCGGCCTTGCAGTGCTCGCGCAGATCGTCGAGCTCGAGGCTCGAGCCCACGGCGAGCACGACGACCGCGTGCACCCGTTCACCCCACTCCTGGTCGGGGACGCCGATGACCGCGCAGGCCGCCACGGACGGATGTTTGGCCACGGCGTTCTCCACCTCGACGGAGTACACGTTCTCGCCACCGGAGATGATCATGTCCTTGATCCGGTCGGCGATGAACACGTAGCCGTGCTCATCCATGTAGCCGCCGTCGCCGGTGTGCATCCAGCCGTCCCGGATCGCCGCTGCGGTCTCCTCCGGCTTGTTCCAGTACCCGAGCATCACGTGGTCACCGGTGACCACGATCTCGCCCACGGTGCCCCGCGGCACCTCGACACCGTCCGGATCGACGATCTTCACCGTCGCGTGCGGCGCGGCGCGTCCGGCCGAGCGGCGCAGTACCGGATCGGCGTGATCGCCGTCCTGCAGGATCGTCGCCACCGGCGACAGCTCGGTCATGCCGTAGGCCTGGACGAACTGCGCGGCCGGAAACACCTTGCGCGCGCGGTCCAACACCGCCTCCGAGATCGGCGACGCGCCGTAGGTGACGTGTGTGAGCGACGGCATCGAGAACTCCTCGCGCCGTGGATGATCGGCGACCATCTGAATCATCGTGGGGACCAACAGCACGTCGGTCACGTCGTGCGTGGCGATCGCCGTCATGGTCGCCACCGGCTCGAACGCGGGAATGAAGACATGCGACGCGCCCAGCACGCTGTGCATGACGGTGGAGGCGAAGTCGGCGAGGTGGAACATCGGTGCGCAGTGCAGCACCCGACCCTCTCGGCTGACCGTGCCGGCCGCGGCCGAACCCAGTGCGGAGACGAACAGGTTGCGATGGCTGAGCATCACACCTTTGGGGAAGCCGGTGGTGCCGCCGGTGTAGAAGATGCCTGCCACCGCGTCGCCACGCCGCTCGCTGTCCGCGATCGGCTCGGACTTCGCCATCAGGTCCTCGAATGACAGTGCGCCCGAGGGCGTTTCCCCGTCACCGAGATGAATGATGCGGTCCAGCTCGGGGGTCGACTCCCGAACCGCGGCCAGCAGCGGCAGGAAGGTGTCGTCGACCGCGAGCACCCGCACCCCGGCCTCGACGAGCGAGTACGCGATCTCCTTTGCGCTCCAACGGATATTCACCGGGACGATCACCGCGTCCGCCCACGGCACGGCGTGGACGAAGTGGAAGTAGCGGTCGGAGTTGAGTGCCAGGATGGCCACGCGGTCCTCGGCTGCGACGCCGTGGGCGCGCAAGCCGCCCGCCAGACGGGCGACGCGGTCGAGGACCTCGGCATGGGTGAAGGTGCGGGCACCGTCGATCGTCGCGATCTCGCCGGCCTTCTGCTGCGCGTTGCGGTGCAGCGGCTGGGTCATGTACATGTGGGCTCCTTTGGTGGGTGATCCGGGTCAGGCGGTGGTGGACGACGTTTTGACAGAAGTCGAAAACCGTTCGCGCAGATCGCGCTTGAGGATCTTGCCGGACGGATTCCGCGGAATCTGTTCCACCACGACCAGTTCGTGTGGCAGCTTGTAGCGGCCTATCCGGTCGGAGGCGAAGCTGCGGAGATCGTCGAGGGTGAGGCTGGCGCCGTCGCGCAGTGTCACCACGGCGAGGATGCTCTCGCCGTACTCCTCGTGCGGACGCCCGACCACGGCGGCGTCGGTGACGTCGGGATGGCCGGCGATGGCCCCCTCCACCTCGACCGAATACACGTTGCGGCCTCCGGTGATGATCATGTCCTTCAAGCGGTCGACCACCGTGAGATACCCGTCCGGATCGAGGCGGCAGATGTCACCCGTGTGCAGCCATCCGTCGACGATGGTCTCGGCGGTCGCCTCGGGCTTGTTCCAGTAGCCCTTCATGACGCTTTCACCGCGCAGCAGCAGTTCGCCTGCACCGCCGGGCCGCACGTCGGCACCATCGACGTCGACGACGCGGCATTCCATCCCGAGGATGGCCTGGCGGCCGCTCGCGTCCGGGCGTTCGCGTACCTGGTCCCGATTGCAGAAGATGCCGTTCGGGCCGGCTTCGGTCTGTCCGCACAGCTGAATGAGGTTCACGTTCGGCAGCGCGGTCAACAACTGCTCTACCGCACTGGCCGGCATCGGTGCGGCCCCGAACATGCCCGTCCGCCAGGCGGAGAGGTCACGTTGTGCGAGATCTTCCCTGGCGGCGAGGAACTGGAACATCGTCGGAACGCCGAAGAACATGGTGATGCGCTCGGATTCGAGGGCGTCGAGTACCTTTCCGGGATCGAATCCGGATTGCACGACATGCGTTGCGCCGAGCAGCGTCCCGGGAATGAGCATGATGCAGAGTTCCGCGGCGTGATACAGCGGTGCGACATGCAGGAAGCGGTCGCCGTCCTGCATGCCGCAGGTGCCCAGCATGCCGACGCCGACCCACAACGCCCGATGATGATCGAACGTGGCGCCCTTGGGTTTTCCGGTGGTACCCGAGGTGTAGAGGATCTGTGCGTCGTCGGACTCGACGGTGGTGTCCTCGATCGGGATGGCCGGCCGGTCGGCGGCAAGCGCGATCAGGTCGTCGTAGCCGTCGACGGCGCCGAGAGCCAGTAGCTGCAGGCCGGTGGGCAGGCCGGCGGATACGGCGGCGCCGACAGATGGTTCGAGTGCCGGATCGAACACCAACACCGATGCGCCCGAATCGCGGACGAGGTAATCGATCTCGGGCGCCGTCGACGCCGGGTTGATGGGCACGAAGATCGCGCCGAGCCGATGGGCCGCGTAGAACGCGATGACGAAACGGTCCGAGTTCGCGGCGAGCAGGGCGAACCGGTCGCCCTTGCGCAGGCCGCGTTCGGCGAGCAGTCCCGCGACCCGGTCGACCTCTTGATCGAGTTGGCGGTAGGTGCGTCGTGTGCCGTCGAACACGAGCGCCTCGCGATCGGGTACGCGTGCGGCGGTATTGCGAAGTGTGGCACCGATTGTGGCCATCGTCGTTCCTCTATGTGGTGGTGTTCCAGCGGCTGATCTGAGCTGCCGGCGACTCGGTGACCGGCGCGGCCGGGGGAGCGGGCGGCATGGTGGTGTCCGTCATCTTTCGGGAATGTCAGGTGTGTGCCGCGACCGAGTGGCGGTCCCGAAACGCCTGCGCCGCATCGGCATGTGCCGCGGATCCCAAGGTCAGTACCTGGGAACGCATTTCGACGGCCAGATGCTCACGGAAGCCGCTGAACCCGATGCTGCCGTTGAGGAGATCCTTGGCCATCCGTACCGACAGCGGCGGCTGCTCGGCGATCTCTGCGGCCAGTGCGAGCGCCTCGTCGAGTGGTGACTCCACGATCCTCGACGCGTAGCCGAGTTGCACCGCTGTCGGGGCGTCCAGGGTTCCGCTGCGATAGAACAACTCGGCCGCGCGGGCATGGCCGATGAGCCGCGGCAGCAGATACGAGAGTCCGAGATCGCCGGGCGTGACACCGAGCTTCACGAACGGCGTGTGAAACCGTGTCTCCGCGCCGAGGATTCGCAGGTCGGCGGCGGTCGCGAGGGCGAATCCGCCGCCCGCCGCATGACCTTGCACCGCGGCGATGACCGGCTGCGGAACCTCCCGCATCGACAGGATGAGAGCGGTACCGACACGCAGTGTCTCGTAGCGATCCTCGACCGACTGGGCCGCGACCCCGAAGACATCCTCACCCATATCCATGCCCACCGAGAAGTTGCGTCCCTGTCCGGTCAGGACGATGGCGCGGCACTCGGTTGTGCCGCCGAGGTCTTCGAAGGCGGTGCGCAACTGGGCGAGCGTGATGCCGGTCATCGCATTCGACCGTTCCGGGTTGATCATCTCGACGATGCCGACCCCGTTCTCGAGGAGTCGGGTCCGAACCTCGTCGTACTCGGTGATCATGATCAGGCCTCGAATCCGCCACCGGTGACCGGGATCCGGCCGACACAGGCGCCATCGTCGCCGCCGGTGAGGATGGCGGTCTTGCCCTCGGGTTTGCGCATCAGGTGTCCTTCGTAAGTTGTTGTGCCAGAGAGTGGCGGCGAATCGATGGGGTCACAGCGAGCGGGAGATGATGTCCTTCATGATCTCGTTGGTGCCGCCGTAGATCTTCTGGACACGCGCGTCCTCGTACATGCGCGCGATGGGGTATTCGCGCATGTACCCGTAGCCGCCGAACAGTTGCACGCACTTGTCGATGACACTGCACTGCTGCTCGGTCAGCCACCACTTCACCATGGCGGCCGTGGTGGCATCGAGTTCACCGCGCAGGTGCCGTTCGATGCACGAGTCGAGGAAGACGCGTGCGACATGTGAGGTGGTCTGGCATTCGGCGAGGATGAATTTGGTGTTCTGGAAGTCGAAGATGCTCTGGCCGAAGGCATTCCGTGACTTCGTGTAGGCGAGGGCCTCGTCTACGGCCAATTCCATCTGGGCGACGGCGGTGACGCCGATGGTCAGACGTTCCTGGGCGAGCTGGGTCATCAGCTGGCCGAACCCGCGGCCCTCGATCTCGCCGAGCAGGTTCGCCGTCGGCACCCGGACGTCCTCGAAGGAGAGCTCCGAGGTGTCGGCGCCATGCTGTCCGACCTTCTCGAGCACACGTCCCCGGGTGAATCCGGGCAGATCGTCAGTCTCCGCGACGACGAGGGACACCCCCTTCGCGCCGCCCGCCGGATCGGTCTTGGCGACCACGACGATCAGGCCGGCGTTCTGCCCGTTCGAGATGAAGGTCTTGGCGCCGTTGATCACGTACTCGTCGCCGTCACGGCGCGCGGTGGTCCGGATGTTCTTCAGGTCCGAACCGGCGCCTGGTTCGGTCATCGCGATCGCGCCGATCAGTTCGCCGGCAGCCATTTTCGGCAGCCACCGCCGGCGCTGCTGCTCGGTTCCGTAGGCGAGTATGTAGTGCGCGACGATCCCGCTGTGCACCGAGTTGCCGAACGAGCTGTCACCGACCTGCGCCTGTGCTTCGAAGACGGCGAGGTCGTGCGCGATCGTGCCCCCACCGCCGCCGTACTCCTCGGGGATGCTGCAGCAGAGCAGTCCCAGCCGTCCGGCCTCGAGCCAGACCTCCCGATCCACCCGTTGCTGCTTCTCCCACTTCTCTCGCTGAGGGACAAGCTCTTTGGCGAAGAACTTCCGGGCGAGCTCGCCCAAGGCGACGACCTCGTCGTCGTGCCACGTGCTGGTGTATGTGGAGTCCATGCTCATCAGCTCTCGAATCCGCCGCCGGTCACCATGATCTGGCCGCTCACGTAGTTGGCCTCCGGGTAGGTCAGCATGACGACCGAGCCCGCTGCCTCGTCCGGGGTGCCCGGTCGGCCGAGCGGGATCATCATCTTCGCGGCATCGAGCAACGCCGGGCTGACGCCGACCTTGATCTCGCGTCCTTCGATGTCGATGGTCGAATTGCCGTCGGCGGCCGCGGTGGTCAGACGGGTCTCGATGAACCCGAAGGCGACCGCGTTGACGTTGACGTTGTAGCGGCCCCACTCCTTGGCGAGGGTGCGGGTCATGCCGATGATGCCGGCCTTGGCGGAGGAGTAGTTGATCTGGCCGGCGTTGCCGTACAGGCCGGCGATCGAGGAGATGTTGACGACCTTGCGGTGGACCGGGGTGCCCGCGGCCTTTTCGGCCTTGGCGGCCGCGGCGATCACCGGTTGCGCGGCGCGCAGGATGTGGAACGGCGCCTTGAGATGGACGTCGAGGATGGCGTCCCACTGATCGTCACCCATCTTCTGGATGACGGTGTCCCAGGTGTAGCCGGCGTTGTTGATGATGATGTCGAGGCCACCGAACTCGCTGGTGGCGGTGGTGACGAAGCGCTCACCGAAGCCGTCTTCGGTGACGCTGCCCGCGCAGATGACCGCGTTACCACCGGCGTTGGTGATTTCCTCGACGACCTGCTTGGCCGGGTCGGAATCGAGGTCGTTGACGACGACGTTGGCGCCTTCGTCCGCGAGTTTCAGCGCGATCGACCGGCCGATGCCGCGTCCGGAGCCGGAGACGATCGCGGTCTTGCCTTCGAGTTTGCCCATGAGTGTGTGTCCTTCGTGAATCGGAAGATGGTGAGGGTGAGGAGGTGTCAGTCGAGTGCGATGACCGCTTGGCCCAGGAGGGTGACGGTGCCGTCGGCGAGGGCCACCTTCAGGTCGAGCGTGGCCTGACGTTCACCGTCGACGTCGTCGATCGACGTGACCGTGCCGGTACACGTCGGTCGGCCGTGCACGGGAGTGATCGCGGCGAAACGCACCTTGTAGGACCGAAGCTGCTGCTGCGGAGCGACATCGGTCAGTAGTCGGCCGAGGTAGGCCATCGACAGCATGCCGTGTGCGAACACGTCGTCGAGACCCGCCGAACGGGCGTTGTCGATGTCGATGTGGATCGGGTTGTGATCACCGGAGGCGCCGGCGAACAGGGCGAGGGTGGTACGGGAGATCGGATCGATCTGCAGCGCAGGCAGTTCCGCGCCGACCTCGGGGGCGAACGTCGTGGTCATCGTTACTCCTCGGAGGACGTGTCGGATGCGGGGGCGCGGTTCTGTGCGACCAGGGTGTTACGCACGATCGCCACGACCGCGCCGTCCTGATTCGTCACGGTGGACTCGCGCACCAGGAAGTCGAGCAGTCCACCCTTCTTGTCGTAGACATCGACGACGCGGCTGGTGGAGGTCAATTCGTCCCCGGCATAAGTCATCTGGCGGTACTCGAACTGCTGCTCGCCGTGCAGCACCGTACGCAGGTCGATGCCGAGCTCGGTGATGAACGCGAACGAGTCCGGACCCTCCATCTCGATGCCGAAGATGAAGGTCGGCGGCACCGGCAGATCGCGGTGCCCGGCCTGCTTGGCGGCGTCGAGGTCGGTGTAGATCGGGTCGGTCTGACCGGTGGCCGCGGCGAAGTCGCGCAGTCGGCTGCGGGTCATGAGCAGCGACACCCCGGGAAACTCCCGGCCGATGACGGAACGGTCGATACTCATCGCGCATCCACCTTCTGGTACAGGGTGACGACGCAGGCGCCGCCGAGACCGAGGTTGTGCTGCAGCGCCAGGCTGACGCCCTCGACCTGTCGTGCCTCGGCCTGACCGCGCAACTGCCACACCAGCTCCGCGCACTGAGCGAGACCGGTGGCACCGAGCGGATGGCCCTTGGAGAGCAGACCACCGGACGGGTTGGTCACCACGCGGCCGCCGTAGGTGTTGTCGCCGTCGCGGATGAACTTCTCGGCGGTACCGGTCGGGGTGAGTCCGAGGGCCTCGTAGGCGAGGAACTCGTTGGTGGTGAAGCAGTCGTGCAGTTCCACCACGCGGATGTCCTCCGGTGAGACGCCGGCGGCCTCGTAGACGCTCTTGGCGGCCATGGTCGCCATGTCCGCGCCGATCACCTGTCGCATGTCGCGTGTGGTGAAGGTGGTCTCGGGGTCGGTCGTCAGGCTCTGTGCTGCGATGACGACGTCGGCCTTCAGGTTGTTCTTGCGGGCGAACTCGGGGCTGCAGACGACGGCAGCGGCGGCGCCACAGGTGGGCGGGCAGCACTGCAGACGGGTCAGCGGGCCGAAGATCTTCGGCGAGTTGAGGACTTCGTCGACGGTGACCGGGTCGCGGAAGACCGCGGTCGGGTTGTTCGCGGCATGTTTGCGCGCCTTGACCGAGATCTCGGCGAACACTGCGGGGTCGATGCCGAACTCGTCGACGTAGGCCTGACCCGCACCGCCGAAGAACTGCGCGGCCATCGGCGAGTTGGGGTCGGTGCCCTGCAGTTCGTCGCGCAAGGACTCCTGCCGCTGCATCGGGTTGGGGCGGTCGGTGTACACCGAGCCGAGCGCCCCGGGCACCATCTGCTCGAAGCCGAGTGCGAGTGCGCAATCGACCGTGCCGCTGGCCACGGCCTGGCGAGCCAGCCACAGTGCCGACGAGCCCGTAGCGCAGTTGTTGTTGACGTTGATGATCGGAATCCCGGTCTGCCCAAGGCCATAGAGGGCGGCCTGGCCGGATGTCGAGTCGCCGTAGACGTACCCGACGTATGCCTGCTGGACCTGGGTGTAGTCGAGTCCGGCATCCGCGAGTGCGCGGCGGGCGGCCTCTTCACCCATCTCCGAGTAGGTCTCGCTGCGGCCCGGCTTGGTGAACGGGATCATCCCGACCCCGGCTACGTGCACCTGCATTGTCATCCATCCTTCATCCGTGGAGTGATGTAAACCACCTTAACCAAAATTTACTTATTTGCAAGTGTGCAGGTGAGAGCGCCATTCGGGCGGATCCGAGCAGGTAAGGGAATGGAGTGGGAGGCGATGCGGCGATGTGGGTTCATCCCTCGCTCGTCCGGGATGACCTTGTCCAGGAAGGGGATTGGTCACGTGACCGGGCAAAACGCCCGGCAGGCGACCGTGATCGGCCGCAATGGCGTGCCGTGTGAACTGGGGCTAAGTGAGCTTCTGGGCCGGGAGTTGTCCGCTGTTGTCGGGGACGAACAGCACGGCGCGCGCCATTGCGGCGATGTCGTCGACGACGGCGGAATTGGCCCGCACCGTCGCGACTCGGCTCACGATCTGGATGACGGTGAGCGCGGTATGCACCAGCACTCGCGCCGAACGCTCATCGAACTCGGGTCGGCTCGCACGCAGCAGTGCGACCCATTCGATGACGTATTCACGTTGGCGGGCAAGCATTTCTGGTGACAATGACGTGCGATCGGTCAACAGTGCGGTGTTGAGGACAGTGCCGTCGAGGATGAGTCCGAGGTAGCCGGAGACCAGGTCGGACAATACGCCGCGCGCGGTGACGTTTTCTCGCAGCACGCGGTAGAGCAACAACCACAACGCGTTGACGCCACGCTCGATCGCGGCATCGAGGACGTCGCCCTTGCTCTCGAAGTAGCTGTACAGATTGGGCCCGGTGACGCCGGCTGCCGTACCGATGTCGCTGAGCGAGGTCGCCTCGAATCCGTCCCGGTCGAAGAGCCGGATCGCATGCATCAGGAGTGCTTCCCGCTTCGATACCGGTGCAAGGTGGTGTGCCGCATCCGGATTGGGGAGTGGGTGCGGTGAACCCAACTCGACAGCCGCGATGGCCAGACACGATTTCGCCAAGAGCGCGGCGGACTCGGCCGGTGGGAGCGAGGTGTGGTGGAAGCTCGGACTCGCCAGGGCTGCCTGAACGCCGTAGGCCAAGACCTTGGCCTGAGGCTCCGAGAGGGTCGTTCGTGTTGCACAGATCCGTTGCGCCAGTGAACGATTGTTGTCGTTCAATCGGCGCGCCAGCCGATCGTGATCGGCCGCGTCGAGGTATCGCGACTCACGCCACCACAGGGCGCCGGTGTCGCGGCGAACCACCGCGGCGGTGCTCGCCTGGTTGATGTGGGCAACGAGATCGTCGTCGAGATCCGTGGAAGCATCCAGATCGTCGATGCTCTGCTCGATCACTGCGGTCAGCATCACGCGTTTGTTCGCGAAATGCCGATACAGCGCGCCGGCGGTGATGCCGACACTCTCGGCGATCTGGGCCATCGACACGTTGGGGAAGCCGTGATCGAAGAACAAGACGCGTGCGGAATCCACGATCTGACCCTTGCGGTCCTTCGGTCGGCGCCGCACCACCGTGGCCTTCGTGGGATTGGGCACACTCACCCCTCGCTCAACATGTAAATGCCGGCTAAGCATAGCCGTAGGGAGCCGGGTGTCGGCGTGACGCGCTCTACCGCGCGACCGCCACCGGAGCGGTGGTCGTCACCGGTGTGGTGCTCGTCGCGGCGTCATCGCCACGAACCAGGCCTCCTGCACACCCAGCAAGACGATCAGCGACAGCAGCGGACCCTCGACCTCGATCGGTTTGAGTGCGAGATCGAAGGCGTCGGTGAATCCCGGCCACAGGGCCACGACGACGACCGCCAGATAGAGGGGGACACCGAGCACTCCGAACACCCAGGGCAACACGATGCTGTCGGTGCGGCGGGCGAACTGATAGGCCAGCAGGGCGATGCCGACGGCGCCGAGGAATCCGGCCGCGGCGAAGGCGAAACGCCAGATGACGGCGATTTCCGGCGCGACCTGGGCGAGCAACGACATGGCCGCGGGGATGGCGAACTGCAGTGAGACGAGATATGCCATCTGGTGGCCGGCGCCGGTCGGACCGCCGAGGTCGTCGCGATCCTTGATGGCCACCCACCAGAGTCCCAGCAGCGTGAAGTTCGTCGCCGCCACGACCCCGTAGAACGCGGACTGGTCCATGTATCGACGATAGCCCCGGATGGTCCGTCGCAGGGATTCAGTCGAGTACCGCCAGCACATCGCACTGGATGAGCGAGCCGCCGTCGAGCTGTGCGGCGACGGCTTGCCGGGCCGGCCGGCCGGTGGGGTCGGGGAACATGGCGAGCCACTCCCGGTTGAGCGCCTCCCGGTCGCGGTAGTCGGCCAGCCAGAACGTCATCTTGAGGATGTCGTCGGTGCCGCCGCCGACCGCGTCGAGCAGTGCGCGCACGTGGCGGAACACGTTGGCGCACTGCTCATCGAGTCCGTCGGGCATCTCGCGTGTCGCCGGGTCGCGGCCGGTCAGCACACCGGAGGCGACAAAGGGGCCGATGCGACTGGCCGCCGGGATCGGGTTGGCGTGCCCGAATCCGGGCAGCTCGATGCTGACGCGGCGCGCCACCGTCAGACTCCCGGCTCCGCGATCACCTGGTTCTCGATGACGCCGAGACCGCTGATCTCGGCGCGTACCACGTCGCCCACCTTGAGGAAGTTCTTGGTGGGAGCACCGATTCCGGACGGAGTGCCGGTGGCGAGGATGTCACCGGGCTCCAGCGTGAACACCTGGGTGAGGTAGGCGATCTGCGCGTAGATGTCGTAGATCATGTCGTTGGTCGGAAAGTCCTGGCGGACTTCGCCGTTGACGGTGAGTGTCATGTGCAGATCCAGCGGATCGGCGATCTCGTCATCGGTGGTCAGCCAGGGGCCGATGGGTCCGTGCGTGTCGAAGGACTTGCCGAGAGTGAACGTGGGAGAACGCTTCTGCAGCCAGTCGCGCACCGAGACGTCGTTGGTGACGAGGTAGCCGGCGATGACCGAGCGGGCGTCGGAGACCGAGACGTGCTTGCACTGCTTGCCGATCACCACTCCGAGTTCGATCTCGTAGTCGAGTTCGTCGGAGACGTCGGGCTTCACGATGCCGTCGTATGGTCCGGCGATGCAGGACACCTGCTTGTTGAACCACAACTGGCTGGTGGGGATGGGGATGCCCGCCTGCCGCGCCTCTTCGGCGTGCTCTTTGTAGTTCATGCCGATGCCCAGGTATTTCTGCGGGGCATCGATCGGCGCCTCGAGAACCACGTCGCTCAGCGCGTGTGTCGCTCCGTCCGCGGACTCGATGGCCTCCTTCAGGTCCGCCAGTTGCGGCAGGATGGCGCGTAACGAGGTGCCGACGCCGGGGACATCGGAGATGTCGGTCAGGGTGTCACCGTCGACGCGGCCGAGGCGGCTCGGGCCGTCGGCAACGTGAAATCGAGCTATTCTCATGGGCTTTCTTCTCCAGTCTGGGCTTTGGTATCGATGGTGTCGCCATGGTCGTGGTCGTCGAGTTCCGAGTCGAAGGCGGGCCAGACGTGCTCCCCGTCGGGGGTCATCTGGAAGTTGATGAATCGCCACACGCCGTCGGAGCCACGCCGCAGCACCTGCGTGACCATGCCGGAGATGACGCGTTCGCTCCCGTCGGGGGAACGCAGCCGGTTGATCAGCCGTCCGGTCATGAGCGCGACGTCGTCGCCGATCATGCGGACCTTCAGCTTTTCCCGACGCATCTCGATGTACGCCTGACGTTTCTGCACATGTTCGAGCAGCTGCGCCTTCGTGTGCGCCAGGCCGGGTGCATGGATGTGCACCAGTGCCTCGTCGAGCAGTTCGCTCAGCGCACCCGTATCCGCGGCCATCAGGGCGATGTGCCTGCGCTTCTCGAGGGCGAAGATCTTGCCGCGGATCCCCGGGTCGGCCACCCGAACCACACTGGTATATGCGCTGCTCATATCAATCCTCCGTACGATCCGCCGTCGAGTTGCAGGTTCTGCCCCGAAATGTAACCGGCTTGGGCGGAGCACAGGAAGGAACAAGCGTCGCCGAATTCCTCCGGACGCCCGAGACGGCGCGCAGCGATCGTGGCGGCGATCTGCGCGCGGGCTTCCTCGCGGGAGATGCCCTCGCGTTGCATCCTCCGCTGGACCATGAACTCCTGGCGCGGCGTGTCGATGCGTTCGGGTAGGAGGTTGTTGATCGTCACGTTGTCGGCGACGACGCTGGAGCCGATGGATTTGCTGATGGCGGTCAGCGCCGCGCGGGCCGAGGTGGACAGACCCATGTCGTAGGCGGGGCTCTTCACCATGGCCGACGTGATGTTGACGATGCGTCCGAAGTGGTTCTCGACCATCCCGGGGATGTAGGCGCGCATCAGCTGGACTGCCGGAACCATGTTGGCGCGCAACGCATTGACCAGCGCATCCTCGTCCCAGTCGTCGAGGGTGCCGGGTGCCGGGCCGGCGTTGTTGGTCACCAGGATGTCGACTGCCGGGAGCTTCTCGACGATGGCTGCACGACCGTCGGCAGAGGCCAGATCGGCTGCCACCCAGTCGATCCGGGCGCCGTCGACCTCGGCGCGCAACTGGTCGGCCGCGGCGGCCAGTTTGGTCGGCTCCCGACCGTTGAGGGTGACCGCCACGCCTTCGCGCGCCAACGAGCGCGCGCAGGCATAGCCGAGGCCCTGCGACGACGCCGCCACGAAGGCGACGCGTCCGGTGAGGCCGAGATCCATTGTGGGGGTGTCCTTTCAGTGGTTTTGCGACCCTTCGACACGCCCTCGCCTAGCGGCTCGGGCTGCTCAGGGGGCGGAGCGGGGGCGGTCGGCTCGGGCTGCTCAGGGGGCGGAGCGGGGCGGTCTGCTCGGGCTCGGGGCGCGGAGTGGGGCGGGCTGCTCAGGAGCGGAGCGGGGGGATTCAGCTGCTCAGGGAGCGGGGATTCAGCTGACCGGGGTCTGCGCGTAGGCGGTGCGGAAACCGGTGGCCTCACCGGCCTCGTGGCCGGGGCGGGGCTGTCCGACGAGGGCGTGGTACCTGCCGAAGATCTCGTCGGCCTCGGCGAGCGGCAGCACCTGCTCGATGTCGTCGAAACGCTGACCGTCGGTGCGTTCCTCGACCATCCGGCGGATGACCTCGTAGCCCTCGCCGCGGTGGGCCATGACGATGCCGTTGACCATGGTCAGGCGCTGGTCTTCGAAAGCCTTGAGCGCCCGGTCGATATCGGGGATCGTCGCGAGCTTGTCGGCCAGCACGCCGCCGTCGACGATCGACTGGCAGGCGCCGTTGCCGCCGCGCGGGTACATCGCGTGTGCGGCGTCGCCGATCAGCACGACGCGCCCGTCGATCCAGGTGTCCAGCGGCTCGTGGCGGATCAGCGGGAAGAGGTAGACCTCGCGGGCATTGCGGAGCATCTCCTGGACGTCGAGGATCGGGATTTCGGTCTCGTCGTAGTAACCGATGATCTCGTCCACCGAGCCGAGCTGATTCCAGTCCTCGATCGACTCGTCGCGGGTGGCCTCGACGACCCAGTTGACCAGGGTCTTGCCGGACCCCTCCCAGTTGTCGGCGATGGGGTAGACGATCATGCTGGAGATCTGCGGGGCACCGATGTGCAAGATGGTGCCGCCCGTGCCGAACGGCTCCATCAGGGTGGTGCCGCGCCACATGGTGATGCCCGAGTAGACCGGCTCGGATGCCTCCGGATGCATCTGCCGGCGGACCGCGGACTTGATGCCGTCGGCCGCGATCACCAGATCGGCGACGACCTTCTCGGTCGAGCCGTCGAGGTGCGCGATGTCGAGGGTGACGGCGTCGCCCTCCTGCGTGTAGCCGAGTGTGCGGGCACCCAGGACGACGGCATCCTCACCGAGGCGCTCGAGAACGGTGCGGTACATGAGCATCTGCAGTACGCCGCGATGGACGAAGCGCTGCTCGTAGAGGTAGCCCATGTGGGTGCCGCACAGCTCGGCGTAGATCTCCTGACCGTACTTGTTGTAGAAGATCGACTCCTGGGCGTCGACCGAGATCTCGCGGAACTCCTCGAGCAGCCCGAGTTCCTCGAACTCCTTGGTGCCGTAGACCTTCACGTCGATACCGACGCCGAGCGGCTTGAGCTCGGGCACGGTCTCGTAGATGCGCGGGCTGAAACCCTTCTGATGCAGGCGGAGTGCGGCGGCGAGTCCGGCTGGGCCGGCTCCGATGATGGCGATGTCGGTCATGGGGTCCTCATATCTTTCGGGGTTTGGTGGGGCGGTTCAGGAATGGACGGCGGCGGTCGACGACGTCGCGAAGACCTCGTCGTCGAGGAATCGGGCGGTGCGGTCCCACACCCGCGCGGCGTTGCGGGCGTGATAGCCGATTGCCGAAGGGTCGGGGGAGTGGAGCTGATGTTAGGCAAAATCACACACGATCTCAAGTGTGATGTCGCGTTGGAAATTTTTGCGATTGTGTTAGACCTGTTCAGGCACACTTTTTGGGCTAAGAATCTCGTTCGCTCGCCGCCGGAGCCTTGTGCATCACACAAGAGCCTGCATTTGATTTCGCACACGATCCTCGGGCCGAGGACGACCCCCTGAACCGCACATCACCGCCACCGTTGCCCCTCGCGGGTTGGCCTCGACGATGTGCTTCAGGCGCACGCAACTTCACGATCGGAGCTGAGCCCAATGGCCGAGACCACCACGACGGACGCGGACGACCGAACCGTCATCACACCACCCGCCTCTGAACGAAAAGCATTCGGCTGGAACAGAATTGAATGGTTCGGTACCCGCTTTGCGGTTGTCGGCGTCTGGATTCTGCTGGCCGTCCTGTTCGGTGCCCTCAAGCCCGACACGTTTCTGACCGCGGGTACTTTCCAGACGATCTTCGGGGGGCAGCAGCCACTCGTCTTCCTGGCCGCGGCGCTGTTGTGCACGATCATCGTCGGCGAGTTCGTCGACATGTCGGTCGCGTCGAACTTCGGGATGGCCGCGATCCTGATCTCGGTCCTCAATGTCGACCACGGCTGGAACGTCTGGGTCGCCGCGGTGGCCGCGATCGCGGTGTCCGCGCTGGTGGGGCTCGTCAACGGGTGGCTCGTGGTCAAGGTGGGCGTCAACACCATCGTGGTGACCCTGGGTATGTCGACGTTCCTGCTCGGGATCGCACTCTGGCTGGCCGACCTCATGCCGGTCACCGGTCTGCCGACCTCGTTCTCCAAGATCGCGCTCTACGACGTCGCCGGCCTGCCGATCAGCTTCTTCCTCGGGCTGATCCTGATGTTCGGGTTCGCCTACATCCTCAAGTTCACGCCGCTCGGCCGGAACCTGCGGTTCGTTGGGGAGAACCGCGAGGTCAGCCGGCTCGCCGGCGTGCGCGTCACCCGGGTCCGCATCGGCGCGTTCGTCACCGCGGGAGTCATCGCGGGCGTCGGTGGCGTCATCTCCGCCGCGGCCACCGGCGGCTTCGACCCGAACGTGTCGCAGAGCTACCTGCTGCCGATGTTCGCGGCGACCTTCCTCGGCACCGCGATCTTCGAACCCGGTCGCTTCAACCCGCTCGGCACGCTGGTCGCGGTCTACTTCCTGGCCACCGGCGTCGTCGGCCTGCAGTTGCTCGGCGCCACCGCATGGGTGTCCAGCGTCTTCTACGGCGGCGTGCTGGTGATCGCCGTGACGATGACGACCGTGCTGCACCGCCGCTCTCGATGAACTCCCTTCCCCTGTCCTGTCCGCCCCGCCACCATCTCCGAGGAGATCCCTTGAACACGAACCGATTTGCCAGCAAGCGGCTGATCCGCACGATTGCCGCCGCCGGCGCCCTCGCGATCACCGCCACCGGACTCGCCGCGTGCGGCGACTCCGGCTCCACCTCGAGTGGCGGCACCACCGCCGCTGCCGGGGCCAACACCGAACTCTCCGCGGCCGTGGCGAAGATGGAGAAACCCCTCGACGCCTACCCGGTGCCCACCGAGCCGCTGTCCGGCAACGTGAAAGCCGTTGCAGGAAAGACGTTGTACTACATCCCGATCACCCAGCAGTCGCCCCAGTTCGCGGTCACCCAGCAGGCGTTGGAGAAGGCGGCGAAGACCGTGGGCATGAGCGTGCAGGTGTGCGACGGCAAGGGCACCCCGACCGATGTGAGCGCATGTGTCGGTCAGGCCACCAAGGCCGAGGCGGCCACCATCATCAGCGACGCGATCCCGTATGGACTCGCCGCCAATGCCTTCGACGCCGCGCAGGCGGCCGGCATCCCGGTGATCATCAGCAACCAGGTGCCCGACAAGGCCCACCCGGACTCCAAGACCCTCACCACGATCGCCGCGGGCGGATCGGAAATGCAGGTTGCCCTGGCTGATTGGATGACCCTCGACTCCGACGGCCAAGCGCACGTGCTGATCAACCAGAGCACCGATGGCCCGTCGCCCGCCGTGTTCGTCCAGGCCGGCAAGGATGCCTTCGCCAAGAACTGCCCCGACTGCAAGGTCACCGTCAACGAGATCTCGTCGGCGAACTTCGCGCTGATCCCGTCGTCGACAAGTTCTGCGCTGCTCAAGGATCCGAGCATCACCTACGTCGACTCGCAGTTCGAACAGTATCTGCAGGCCACCCAGAGCGGTGTGCAGTCGGCGAACAAGACCACCGCGGTCAAGGGTGTGGTGGGCGCCGCCCAACTCTCCGGTCTCCAGCAACTGAAGTCACAGAACTTCCTGTACGCGGCGGCCGCCCAGGCATCGGCGTATCAGGGATGGGTCGACGTCGACGCTGCGCTGCGGATGATGCTGGCCCAGAAGGTGCCCGCCTACACCATCCCGGTGCGGCTGTTCACCCGTGAGTCCATCAAGGATGTTCCGCTGACCGCCGAGGCCCAGGCGTCGGGCGAATGGTTCGGCCCGACCACCTTCACCACCGACTTCACCAAGCTCTGGGGCGCCGTCTGATGGACAGCCGACTCATTCCCGGCCGCAACCGGCTCGCGGTCGAGTCGCTGTCGGTCACCTTCGGCAACGTCCGGGTTCTCAAGGATGTCAGCCTCGACGTGCGGCCGGGGGAGATCCACGGGCTCATCGGGCAGAACGGTTCCGGCAAGTCCACGCTCGCGAAATGCCTGACGGGGCTGTACACACCCGACGCGGGTGCCCGTATCGCCGTCGACGATGTCGATCTGCGACTTCCGGTGCGGCCGGACGAGTCTCGGGCCGCAGGGGTCGCCGTCGTGCACCAGAGTCTGGGCCTCGTCAACGATCTCAACGTCCTGGAGAACATGCGGGTGGGCCGCCTCAAGGGTTCACGTTACATCCGTCGTATCGACTGGCGTGCCGAGCGTACGGAGGCCGAGGCGGTGTTCGACCGGCTCAGACGGTCGGTTCCGTTGAACGCCAGGGTCGGTGACCTGCGGGAGGACGAACGCGCCATCGTCGCGATCGCCCGGGCCCTGCAGGACGTGCACGAGGGCAGCGGACTCATCATCTTCGACGAGTCCACCCGCGCCCTCGGCCGCCGCTCGCTCGAGAACTTCTTCGGCATCCTCGACGACATCGTGCAGACCGGCACCGCCGTGCTGATGATCACCCATCGGCTCGAGGAGATCGTCGACGCCGCCGACCGTGTCACCATCCTGCGCGACGGCGCCGCGGTGGAGAGCGGACGTGTGGTCGGCAACATGAGCGAGGCCGATCTGACCGCACTCATGCTCGGCCGCAACCTGATCGACCTCGATCGGCGCGGCGCGGCCGCGATCGTGCAGGGCGCCAAACCCGTTCGCGTGGACGGCCTGACCGGGCTGCGCGTGCGCGATGTGTCCTTCGAGGTGGCGCCCGGTGAGGTTCTCGGACTGACCGGGATCGGCGGCTCCGGATACGACGACGTGCCGTATCTGATCAGCGGCGTCAGCGCGGCCGACGAGGGCACCGTCACCCTGCCGGACCAGGAGGTCGAGATCAAGGGTCTGTCGCCGGACGCGGCCATCCGGGACGGCATCGTCCTGGTCCCCGAGGGCCGCGAGCATGCCGGGTTGGCCATGAGCATGTCGGTCGCGGAAAACCTGACGTTCCCGCAGACCAGTCGGTCCAAGAAGGCCCTGGCCCCGATCAAACGGGGCGAGGAACGCAAGCTCGTCGACTTCTGGATGGAGCAACTCGACGTCCGTCCACGGCAGCCGCAGGCGCTGGTGCGCAACCTCAGCGGGGGCAATCAGCAGAAGGTGCTGATGAGCAAGTGGCTCGCCAAGGACCCGACGTTGCTGGTGCTGCACGAACCGACCCAGGCGGTCGACGTCGGCGCCCGCCACACCATCGTCGAGGCCGTCCGCATGGCGGCCGCGAAGTTCGGGTGTGCGGTCGTCGTCGCCGGCTCCGACGAGAACGAGCTGGCTCTGCTGTGCGACCGCATCCTCGTGTTCAGCGAGGGGCAGGTGCAGCGCGAGCTGACCGGAGATCTCACCCCCGACGACATCGTCGGGGCGATCTACACCAACGGATCGCGGGCGCGATTGCGTCAGCGATCCGACCAAGGCACCAAGACACCGGCCTGACTCGACTCCGGTGCTACGCAAACGAATCAACGAATAGGGACAAACCACATGACTGTCGTCGACATCAACATCCACCATCTGCCCGAAGATCTCTTCACCAACAAGGAGACCCTGAACGGCTTCCTCAACAGCGCGCCCCGCGGCTTCGGCGAGATCGCCCGCGTCGAGACCATGGAGAGCGGTAAGCAGCACCTCATCCTGGAGAAGCCGGCCGGCTACCAGAACCTCAACTACGTCGAGGGTGACTACTCCGTCGACGCGAAGCTCGCCGCCATGGACGACGCGGGCGTCGACTACGGCATCATGCGCGTGCCGGTCTGGCAGGAATGGCTCGGCCTGGAAACCTGTCGGACGGTGAACGACAACGCCTTCGAGATCGTCAAGCGCTCCGAGGGTCGGCTGTTCTCCACCGCCTGTGTGCCGCCGTGGGGTGGCCGGGAGAACATCTACGAGCTCGAGCGCTGCGTCGGCGACCTCGGCGCCGTCGGTGTGCAGCTCGCCTGCCACTACGGCCAGCTCTACCTCGACGACCCGGTCTTCGAGCCATACCTCAAGGTCATCGAGAAGCTCGACATCCCGGTCATCGTGCACCACACGCCGCTGCCGGTGGAGTGGAAATCGGTCATCGACTACACCAACCTGCGCCGCGAGTTCGGCCGCATCGTCGACCAGGCCACCGCGGTCGGCCGGGAGCTGTTCAGCGGCATGTTCGACCGGATGCCGGGGCTGCGTTTCATCCATACGATGTTGGGCGGCAACTGGTTTGCCAACACCGCGCTGCTCACGCCGCACCAGTCGAACAAGAAGGAGGCGCTGCAGCGGCTCGACCCGACCGGCGGCGAGAAGATCCAGAGCTATATGGAGAACAACATCTTCTTCGACCTGACGCACCCGCACTCATGGGGCAAGGATCAGGTGGAGTGCGCGCTCAAGGTCAACGGTGCCGATCACTACCTGTTCGGGTCGTCGTTCCCGGTCTTCTACGGCTGGATGGGCCAGGGGGTGAGCTTCATGAACGGCGAGCTCGACATCTCGGACGCGGACCGCGAACTCGTCATGTCCGGAAACGCCAAGCGGCTGTTCAACCTTCCCATCTGACGCCATGACGACCATGAGCGACGACAACACCGCCGAGGACATCGACGGCTTCTTCGACACCGACCGGGTGTCGGGGCGCGACCAGGCCGTCGAACTGCCCACCGACGGGTACACCAACTACCTGTTCGACCACGACGACCCGCAGATCGCCGCCTTCCGCGGCATGTCCTACGAGGAGTTCGCCACCGACCGTTACCTGTCCGCCGACTTCCTGCGCGAGCTGCTGGACTATTGGGACGGGCTCTACGACGAGCCGTTCATCGGTGTCACCACCGACGGGACTGTGGCCGAGGGGCTTTACCCGCTCCCCACGGAGCCGGTGACCGACGACACCGAACTCGTGGCCGCCGCCGACAAGGCGCTCGGGCTGCTCACCGCCGACGAACGCGACCGGTTCTGCTTTCCCCTCGACGCGCACCAGCGTCGCGCGTGGAGCAATCCGGAGTTCGTGTTCCACCGGGTCGGGCTGCGGCTGGAGGATCTGCCGGTCGAGAAGTCCGACGCGATCCTGGGCATCGTCGAGGCGTCGCTGAGTCCGCAGGGCTACGCCCGCATCGCCGAAGCCATGGCGCTCAACGGTTTTCTGGGTGAGCTCGTCGACCTGCCGAACATCATGAACGAGCGCAGCTACTGGGTGTCGCTGTACGGCAACCCGGAGGTGGGCGGCGCGTGGGGCTGGCAGCTCTTCGGACATCACGTTGCACTGAACTTCGTCGCGGTGGGCGGCCGGCATGTCATCGCCCCGGTGTTCATCGGTGCCGAACCGGCCGTCTCCGACGGGGTTCGGGAGCCGATCTTCGAAGTGCGAGAGCGGATTGCGCTCGAACTCGCCGGCTCACTGACCGCGCAGCAGCGGGCGGAAGCGGTGGTCTACGAGTCGGTCCTCGACCCGGCGATGCCGGAGGGCAGGTTGCACCCGGCCGACGAACGCCACGTCGGTGGCGCGTTCCGCGACAACCGCGTGGTGCCCTACGAGGGCATCCGGGCCACCCGCCTCGATGATCACCAGCGCTGCATGCTGCGGGCCATCGTCGACGATTTCCTTCTGCTGCTGCAGGATTCGCAGCGGGAGGCGACCCTCGCCGACTACGACAGGCATCTCGACGACACCTGGTTCGCCTGGTACGGCGCCACCGACGGATCGCAGCCGAACTACCTGCGCATCCAGTCGCCGGTCCTGCTCGTCGAGCTCGATCACCATGCGGGAGTGTGGCTGACGAATCGCCTGCCGGCGCGGTTCCACGTGCACAGCACGCTGCGACTGCCGAACGGCAACGACTACGGATATGCCTATCTCGACCAGTGGAAGCGAGCGCTCGCCCACACGGCGGTCTGACACCACGGTTGTCCGGGGAATCACCCGGTGCAGCACAACAAGAATCACCTGAATGAGAGAAGAGGATCAGTTGCGTACTACTTCCAGAGCCGCGGTGATCGCCGCCGCGGTCATCGCCGCCACGGCCGTGGCATCCGGTGTCGCCTCGGCAGCGCCGAATGTCGCGGTCGGCGCCGCGTCCGTCGACACCGCCAACTCGGTTGTGTTCGAGGCACATCCGGCGGCCGGAACGAACGGCGCCAAGGCCCCGATCAACCGTGAGGCGGAGATCGATTCGGCCGTCGGTGCGGTGGCCGGAGCGTTCGGCAACGCCAGCAAGGAAGGCTCGCTCATCGGCGGCGGGATCGGTGCGGCCGTCGGCTGCCCCGTCGGTGCGGTCACCGGCGGCACCCTGACGGCGTTGATGTCGGCCGGCTCGTTGACCCCGATCGGTGTCGTCGGTGGATGCATTCTCGGAGGTGTCACCCTCGGTGGTCTCGGTGGTACCGTCGGCGGCGTCATCGACGGTGTCCCGGCACTGGTGGGCACGGCAACCGCGCAGTACAACCGGCTGAACGCCGAAGGGCTGATCGGGCCGTCCGCCACTCACGCCGCATCCATCGTGGCCGCGCCCGGTCGTAATCCGGGCGACGCGTTGACCGTCGAGCTCGCGCCGGGTACCAGGTTCACCGGATCGCCCGCCGCGGGTACCGCGGTCCTGGCCACCCCGGTCGGCAGTGTCACGTCCAAGAACGGTCAGATCGACGTGCGGAATGCCACCGGACAGACGGTCCTCGGTCAACCGATCGCAGTGCCCACCGGCGAAACCGCGGCTGCCGCAAGCACGGCGGTCGATCCGACACCGGCCGCCACGCCCGCTGCGGCGGCGACACCCGCTGCCGGCCCGGCGAACCCGCTCGCCGATCTGAACACCGCATGGAAGGAATCCGGGGCTTACACCGGTCTCGCCGCAGGGATCGGCGGTACCACCGGAGCACTCGTCGGAGCCGCCGTCGGTTGCCCGATCGGTGCGGTCACCCTCGGTTCGATGGCCACGGTCATGTCCGCGGCGGCGCTCACCGTACCGGGGATGATCGGCGGCTGTCTGGCCGGCTCGGCCACCACCGCCGCGTTCGGCGGGATCGTCGGCAGCGCCGCGGTCGGCCTGCCGGTGGGTGCGGCCGTGACCGCCCAGAAGTTCGGCGAACTGCAGGCGGCCCACGCGGCCCCGGCCGCCCATGGACAGCGCGCAGGGGCGGCTCGACGGTGAGTTGAACCGATCCCACAACAGGGAAAACGCCGCCCCGAACGGCCAATCCGTCGGGGCGGCGTTTCGTTGTGTGCCGGTCTCGGGTTCTCGTCAGGCTCGTTTGCGGCGAGCCGCGTCCTCCATGGCGAGTTCGTGCTCGTACTCGCCGACCGCTTTGACGGTGTTGATCTCGTGCTGCCGCGCGGCGGTTTCGATCACCTCGGGATCGGCGCCGCTCTCGATGAGCCGCACCAACTCGGCGTGCTCGTCAACCGATGCGGCGGCCCGGCCCGGCGCGTACCAGAAGGCGGATCGTCGGATCATCTCCAGTCGAATCCACTCCGTCTCCACGAGGCTGTACAACCGCGGATCGTCGCAGCGCGAGCACAACAACCGGTGGAACTCCCGATTGAGCACGCCGAAGCGCATCGGGTCGAAACGGGTCAGCGCAGACCGCATTTCCTCGTTGAGGTTCCGCGCTTCATCGATCTCGTCCCGGGTCAGGAGCGGTGCGGACAACGCTGTGGCGTAACCCTCGAGGCGAGCGATGAGTTGCAGGCTTCGCTGCCACGACTCGGTGTCGAAGGTCTTCACCACGGCGCCCACATTGCGGACGATGTCGACCCAGCCTTCGGCCTCCAGTCGGCGCAACGCTTCTCGCCAGGGAACCGAGCTGATCTTGTACTCGCGCCCGAGTTGGTCGATGACGAGGCGATGGCCCGGCCCGAACGTGCCGTCCATGATCTTCTCGCGCAGGACTGCGTAGGCCTGATCGGCCTTGCTCTCGGCCACGAGCACCTCCTTCGGTGAATCCCCTTCGCGGACAACCGTGGATGTCCCGTTGTGGCATGCGGATCGGGCACGGTGACAGCCGCGACAGTTCGATATATCGTATCGGAAATCACACAGGAATTCGCCCTGCGGCCGCGCTCAGGTGATCCAGAAGTCGAGATATCTTCGCGTCGGCACGCGCACCCTTGCGCGTCAGGACGAGGGCCCGCATCGGTGCCGGATCCGGGTCGAGACGCCTGGTCACGATGTCGAAACGCGTCAGGCTGGCGTGGTCGGGATCGGGCAGTACCGCGCGGCCCACGCCGGCCTCGATGAGCGGAAGCCCGGCCTGGATGGTGGCGACGGTCCGGATCGATGCGGGGGTGACATTGTGGCGGCGGAAGAGTGCGTCCACGGCCTCCGGCAGGCTCGGGACCGCGGCGACACGCTGGGGCAGGATGAGCAACCCCCGGTCGAAGAAGCGCAGGGGGAGTGGGTCGGGCGCGTCGTCGAGATCGGGTGGCAGCGCACCGACGAGCGGAACGGGTCCCCAGTCGACGATGTCGAGAGTGTCGCGGTGCCGGGTGCTGAAGCGTCGGGGATCGGCGACGACGATCGCCGCGAGGTCGACCTGACGTTGCGCGAGCATGTCGATGGCCGACCACGGTGGCGGATCGACGAGTTGCACCTCGATATCGGGAGCGACCGCCGCATAGTCACGCACCAGTCGTGGAATGCGATGCCACATGAGCTGCGGCACGGCCGCCATGGTGACGGCACCCGCCATGCCGGCCCCGAATCTCCCCAGCGCCGAGACCATGTCGTCGATGTCGCCGAGCACCCGCGAGGACGCGTCGAGCAGGTAGCGGCCCGCGCTGGTCGGTTCGACACCGCGTGGCGTACGCAGCAGCAGGGTCACTCCCACCTCGGACTCCAGCTTCGCGATCGCCACCGACAGCGGGGGCTGGGAAATATGGAGGTCGGCGGCCGCGGCGGTGAAAGAACCGGCCTCGACGACCGCGGTGAAGTATCGCAACTGACGCAACTCCATAGCCGTGAGGATAGCGCTTGGGTAGCGTCATAGCTTGTATGTATGGCTGCCAGACGTAGACGGTGTTTCTCAAACACGTCCTGACCTGGAACTCTGGGTTGCGAAGCTTCCGATATGCCACCCATCATCGTCAACCACTTGGAGTGACCATGCTTCCCGTGACCAACCCCAATCCCGAGTTCCAGATCACCCGCGCGAGCCACGTGACCATGTCGGTCACCAACCTCGAGCGCAGTCGCGACTTCTACCGCGACGTCGTCGGCCTCGTCGTCACCGAGGAGACCAGCGACGCAATCTATCTGCGCGGACTCGAGGAGGCCTCCCACCACAGCCTGATCCTCGAACAGAGCGACATGGCCCAGGCGCGTCGTGTCGGACTGCGCGTACGGACCGCCGACGACATCTACCGTGCGGAGAAGTTCTTCAAGGCCAACGACATCGAACACCGTCGCGTCGAGCGTGACCATCAGGGCCCGACCCTGCAATTCCGCGATCCGGTCGGCACCCTGATGGAGTTCACCTCCGAGATGGACGTCGTGCCGCGGAAGATGCAGAGCTTCAACGAGTTCCGTTCCGGCGCACCGCAGCGGCTCGACCACTACCAGGTGGTCACCTACGACGTACAGAAGGCCACCGACTTCTGGACCGGACTCGGCATGCGGATGTCGGAGTACACCGCCAAGGACGGCACCGACGAACTGTGGGGTTCGTGGATGGAAGTGAAGGGCAACACCCACGACCTGGTGTTCACCAATGGCCGCGGACCGCGCCTGCACCACTTCGCCTTTGCGGTGCCCGACGCCACCTCGCTGATCCACGCCGCCGACACCGCCGGGGCCCTGGGGGCGGGCGACGAGATCGACCGCGGTCCCGGCCGCCACGGCATCAGCAACGCGCTGTTCCTGTACCTGCGGGATCCCGACCAGCACCGGGTAGAGCTGTTCAACACGCACTATCAGTTCATCGACCTCGAAACCCCGCCCATCCGTTGGGATGTCACCGACCCCCGGCGTGCGCAGCTGTGGGGCATGCCGGCGTCGAAGCGGTGGTTCTTCGAGGCGAGCGAGTTCCCCGACGAGGAGGTCCACGACCCGCTGCTGCAGGCCACCCCGGACACGCTCGAGGATTACCTGGGGATTCACTGATCGCCGTGTCGTTGGAGCGGTTTCGGTCTCGATGCGCGGCCTCGCAAGCTCGGTCGCTTACTCGACCAGCGAGAGGGCATGCGCGGCCTCGCAAGCTCGGTCGCTTACTCGACCAGCGAGAGGGCATGCGCGGCCTCGCAAGCTCGGTCGCTTACTCGACCAGCGGGGAAGGGGCTGCGCGGCCTCGCAAGCTCGGTCGCTTACTCGACCAGCGGGGAAGGGGCTGCGCGGCCGCGCAAGCTCGGTCGCTTACTCGACCAGCCATTCCGCTGATCGAGTAAGGCTCCGAGCGAAGCGAGGCGCCGCATCGAGATCGAATGTGCAGCATAACAATCGAAAGGAGAGCAGTGAATCACGAACTGCGCGAGAAGCTTCGGCGCGCACCAGTCGCCGGGCTGTCGGCGCAACTCCGCAAGCGCGGCCTGGACAACGTCACGATCGACGGATTACGTCCCCTGACCCCGGGCGCGAAGGTCGTCGGTACAGCCCGCACGTTGCGATACGTCCCGAGCCGGGAGGACCTGTTCGCCGGCCATGGCGGTGGATACAACGCACAGAAGCGGCTGTTCGACTCGGTCGGCGACGGCGAGGTCATCGTCATCGAGGCGCGGGGGGAGACCGGCTCGGCGACTCTCGGTGACGTCCTGGCACTGCGCGCCCATGCCCTCGGCGCGGCGGGAATCATCACCGACGGCGGAGTCCGCGACGCTGATGCCGTTGGCGCGGTGGGTATTCCGGTCTACTGCGTGGGTGCGCACCCGGCCGTCCTCGGCCGCCGGCATGTGCCGTGGGACACCGATATCGCCGTCGCCTGCGGTGGAACCACCGTCGTGCCCGGCGACATCATCGTCGCAGACAACGACGGGGTCATCGTCATCCCGCCCGACCTGGCGGACGAGCTCGTTGACGCCGCACTGGCCCAGGAGGATGAGGACGCATGGATCGCCATGCAGGTCGCTGCCGGACATCCGATTCAGGGCCTGTTCCCGATGAACGCCGAGTGGCGAGCGAAATACGAAGCCGAACAACACGAACCGAAGGGACCCTGAGTGCTGACGGCCGAAACGATCACCGACCTCGCCGACGAACTCGCCGAAGCCGGTCGGACGCGTGGCGTCATCGAGCGCATCACGGCGCGTCATCCGGACGCCACGGTCGAGGATTCATATGCGATCCAAGCGATCTGGCGTGACCGGAGGATCGCCGAGGGTCGTCGCCTGGTCGGGCGCAAGATCGGTCTGACCTCGCGCGCGATGCAGGCGGCCACCGGGATCACCGAACCCGACTATGGCGTCATGTTCGACGACACCGTGTGGGAGAACGGGGCGAGGGTACCGTTCGACGAATTCTCCAATGTGCGAATCGAAGTCGAGCTCGCATTCGTCCTCGCCGAGCCGTTGACGGGACCTGATTGCTCAGTGTTCGACGTGCTGCACGCCACCGAATATGTCACGCCCGCACTGGAGATCCTCAATTCGCACATCGAGCTCGAGGGCCGCACGATCGTCGACACCATCGCCGACAATGCGGCCTATGGCGGACTCGTCCTCGGCGGAAACCCAACGCACCCCACCGAAGTCGACCTGCGGTGGGTGTCCGCGCTGCTCTACCGCAATCAGACGATCGAGGAGACCGGCGTCGCCGCCGGCGTGCTGAACCATCCGGCGACCGGTGTCGCATGGTTGGCGAACAAGCTTCACCAGCACGATTCGTCGCTCGCGGCGGGCGAGATCATTCTCGCCGGGTCGTTCACCCGCCCGATGTGGGTCGAGCGCGGCGACAGCGTCCTGTGCGACTACGGACCGATGGGCACCATCACATGCCGCTTCGACTGAGTCCGACATTCCGGGCTGCGATCGCCGCTGCCGACCGTCCGCTGGCCGGGATGTGGGTGTGTTCGGGCAGTCCGCTCGTCGCCGAGATCTGCGCCGACGCCGGCCTGGACTGGCTGCTCATCGACATGGAGCACGGACCCAGCGGTCTGGAGTCGGTGCTCGCCCAATTGCAGGCGGTGGCGGCCTACCCGGTCGCTCCGGTGGTGCGCGTGGCCAGTGCCGACCCGGTCGGCATCAAGCAGGTCCTCGACCTCGGCGCACAGAATCTGCTGGTGCCGATGGTGTCGTCGGCCGACGAGGCACGCGCCGTGGTCGAGGCCGTCCGGTATCCGCCACGCGGTCGTCGAGGGGTCGGTTCCGCACTGGCGAGGTCGGCGCGCTGGAACCGGATCGATGGGTATCTCACCGACGGCGATCACCACGTGTCGGTGTTTGTGCAGGTCGAGACCATCGACGCGGTGGAGCAGGCCGGGAAGATCGCCGCGGTGGACGGTGTGGACGGGGTGTTCGTCGGTCCGTCCGACCTGGCGGCGTCGATGGGTCTGCTCGGTCAGCAGGGCCACCCCGACGTGGTCGCCGCGGTCATGAGCGCCTTCGATGCGGTCCGCGACAAGGGGGTCCCGGTCGGCGTCAACGCGTTCGACCCGGCTGCTGCCGATGGTTATCTCGCCGCCGGGGCATCGTTCGTCCTCGTGGGCGCCGACGTGGCGCTGTTGGCCCGCGGATCGGAGGCGCTGGCGGCGAGGTTCGTCGGGGTACCCGACCCGGGACGTGCGAGCTACTGACCTTGCGCACGGTGTCACCATTGAGGGGTGGAGATCACCAGCGAAGCGCGACTGCGCGAGATCGTCGGGCATCCGTCCGAGTCGATTCGGAGGAAGGTCGCGTCCTCGCTGCAACCGGTACACGTCGACTGGCTGGCCGCCACGCCCATGCTGTTCCTGGCGACGTCGGACTCCCAGGGGCGTGTCGACGTCTCGCCCAAAGGAGATCCGGCCGGCAAGGTCGTGCACGTCATCGACATCGCCACGATCGCGATTCCGGACCGCCCGGGTAACCGGCGCGTCGACGGATATGTGAACATCCTGGCCAATCCGCACGTCGGCACCATCATGGTGATCCCCGGCCGCGCGGACACACTGCGGGTGAACGGTTCCGCGCGCATCGTCGACGACGCCGACTACTTCGATGATCTCGCCGTCCGGGGCCGTCGGCCGATTCTTGCCGTGGAGGTCGACATCGACGAGGTCTTCTTCCATTGCTCGAGAGCGTTTCTGCGTTCGGACCTGTGGCGTCCCGAGACCTGGCACCCCGATGCGTTGCCGAGCCCCGCGAAGCTCCTCGCATCCGTGATGCCCGAACTCGACGAAGCCGCGCTCGAGAAGGAATTCGCGGAGGACAATGTCCGGGAGTGGCTCTACTGACCTCGGTGCGGATGCACGAGCCCGGCGCTAGCGTGGACCCCATGGTCACCGACAGATCCCTCCATCAGCACATCACCGACCTCATCGCCGAGGAACACAAACTCCGTGACGAACTCAGCCGTCACGAGATCTCCCGCGACGACGAGAACTCGCGCCTCACCGAGATCGAGGTCGCCCTCGACCAATCGTGGGATCTGCTGCGTCAGCGCCAAGCGCGTCGTCATGCCGGCTTCAATCCCGACGACGCGCAGGCCCGTCCGGCCGATGTCGTGGAGAACTACGAAGATTGACCGTCGGCGTCGGTGGCCGCGGTGAACCAGCGCACCGGGGTATCCGGGGTGTAGACGCAGACGGAGCCGGTGTGTACGCACCCAACCAAGTGGCGAGCCATCTCGGGATGCACCTCGGCGATACGTGCAAGCGCGCCGACGATCGCCTTGCGTACCGTGATCCGGGCGCGCTCGGCACTGGCGCCGGTTACTCGCTGGCGCCCGGAAAGCCCTGTTGCAGAGCGCAGTTCGTGGATTAGTGCGTCCCGCTCGCGGATCAGGCGGGAGGTGTCGTCAGTTGTCGCGCGGTCGAGGAGTTCGTCTATCTCCGTGAGGCGATCCCGGTACGCCGAGCGTGCCTCGTCGTCGAGCATATCGAGTCCGGCCTGCGAGACGGCCCCGCCCGCGCCGGCGCCGATCAGTTCGGTGGCGGTGAACTCGACGCCCGGCCCAGCGACCATGCGCCGGAGGTGCTCGAATCCTCGCATCGCCCGAATCGTGCTCGGTGCGTGCGCCGGACCGACCTCCCAGATCTGCTCACCGGCGATTCTGAGCACGAAATCTGTCGTCGCGGGAACTCTTTCACCGTCGCTTTCCAGGCGACGTGACCACCATTGCGCGCCGATCCGCCGATAGGTGCGGACTGCGGACGCCCGTAGTCCGCGCGCCGCATCCACGTTGCCGAGTCGACGGTGGGCACGGCAGAGGGTGTCGTCGGTGACACCGTGAAACATCACCGCTCCCGCGTTGATCACCGCGCGGCCTTCGTACGGGGAGAGCAATTCGGTCACCGCCGAGATGGTTTGGCGATCATCCACTGCCAGGGCGGCTTCCAGACCACATTGCTGTGTCAGCAGCCAGTCATGGTCGCGCGGCAACCCGCCCAACGCGCCGGCGATGTGTCCGAGCAGTCGACCGGCATGTTCCAGGTCGCCGATCGCGGCGGCGACGAAGGCCCCCTCGGCGAGTACGGCGGGCACGCCCTCGGACAGACCGAACTCCTCGAAGGCGTCGAGTTCGACTCGACACGTCGCGTGATCCCCGGCGATCATCGCCGGGTACGCGGTCAGTGCGTGGGTGACGGCGAAGGCGTCGGGGATGAATGTCCGTTGTGCCGCCGAGACGAACTGGTCGCGCAGGGTGACCGTGGTGTCGGTCCGACCGCGCATCAGATCCAGCATGAGACGTCGGGAGGCGGCGAAGAATCGTGCCTTGTCCGATGTGTCCGCAAGCAACTCGAGGGCCCGGATCTGCCGATGCATCTGCGGGATGTCGAGGCGTTCGCAGGCGACCGTCAGCGCCCACAGGTGAGCGGTGAGATGAGCCTCGGCATCGGTGACATACGCGACCTGCTCGTCGATGTCGCGGGCCAGCTCGGTGCGGATGGCCAGTTCGTCCGGGCCCCAGTGCACGGTGAGGGCCGCGTCGAGGGCGTCGACGAGCAGCCCGGCATCGCCGAGCTCGCGGGCCAGGTCGGCCGCTTGCGTGGCATAGGGAAGTCCACGCTCGGCGGCGTTGGCGTAGGCCCAGCACCGCGCGAGCGCAGACGCGACTGAGACCCGCCGCTGCGGCTGATCGTGCACCCGGGTGTACAGCTCGTAGAGGCGAGCGGGCAGCGTGCCGACCTCGGTCTCGAACCGTTGTCCCGACGCGAGGCCGAGCAGGGAAGAGGTCCATACCGACACGTCGTCGGCGGCTCGGGCGCGCGCAGCCGCGAGGTCGAAGAGCGTGACGGCTTCCTGTCCTCGGCCGTCGGTGAGCAAGGCCGTGGCGCGCGTCAACAACTCCGCGGCGTCCGTCACGTCCGGATCAGTGTCACCTCCTCGGCGTGCCGACGTTGTGTCACCTCATCCCAGTCTCCGGTGCAGTACAGGACCAGCTCAACGATAAGCCCGTCGCGGATGGTCAAGCGGAACATTTCGCGGCAGTACCACAGCTGGTCGGCGTCAGACCAGTGTTCCTCGATCTGCATGATGACGCCGGAAGGTGTCGGCTCGAGGTGTTCGAGTCGCACCGCTCCGACGACCGGATGCCCCGAGTGCCGGATGGCCGTGGCGTCGTCCGCGGTGGCGGTCTGGACCCGCCAGCACGGAAAGGTCAAGTCGCTGAACATGTCCGGCGCGAACAGCCCGCTCGGTGCCTGGTTGGTGCGGAGGAACTCGAGAAAGCCGGCGACACAACGGTCGGCGGTCGGGTCGAGGTGTGGCAGTGTCGGTGCGATGGTGGTCATCGTGCTGCCATCCGCTCCAGGTTGGCCCCGATGACCTCCTGTACCGCAGCGAGATCGGCGGTGGGACTGAATTCGATGATCTCGGTGCCGCCGCTGATCAGGGGCAGGTGTCCGGGCGCGGCCACGTAGGCGTCGCCGGCGACGTACGTCTCCTCGTGGTCGGGCCAGCGGAAGGTGATCTGTCCGCTCATCACCACACCCCAGTGTGGGCAGCTGCAGTGGTCGCCAGGTAATCCGGTGAAGTACTCGGCGGGGTCGATGTCCGCGGGAAATGTCTCGAACGCGACGGTGTACTCGTCGAGTTCGGCGTAGCGGCCTTCGATGATCGGCGTGTTCATGGCCACGGGGGTGGTGACCTTGTTGGCGCTGGGCATGGCGATCTCCTTCGATGGTTGGGGCCTCGTGGGGGCCTTACACAACTGAAGGCGTGACTTCGCGGATCACGGATGTGACGCGGCATGTCACGTTCGGCGCACCGCAGTGACCGTTGATCGCATGGCACGTGATCCAACGCCGTGGCAACCGTCACACCGTTACTGTCGAAGCGACAGATGACACCGTCACGGGCGACGGGTGAGCGAGAGGATCGTCATGGGCCGATACAGCGAGGCGTTCGCGCAGGCGGCGGAGGATCGAGAGACCTTCTGGTTACATGCCGCCGAAGGGGTCGATTGGGTCACGCCTCCGACGCGCGCGCTCGACGACTCCGCAGCCCCGATCTACCGATGGTTCCCCGACGCGGCGCTCAACACGTCGTACAACGCGCTCGACCGGCACGTCGCCGCCGGGAACGGTGATCGCGCCGCGTTGATCTGGGATTCGGCGATGGTCGGCATCACGCGCACCTACACCTACGCCCAGCTTCTCGACGAGGTCTCGCGGTTCGCCGGGGTTCTCGCCGCACGCGGTGTGACCGCCGGCGACCGAGTCGTCATCTACATGCCGATGATCCCCGAGGCGGCGATCGCGATGCTGGCCTGTGCGCGCATCGGTGCGGTGCACTCGGTGGTGTTCGGCGGCTTCGCCGCACCCGAACTCGCGACGCGCATCGACGACGCCGAACCGGTCGCGATCGTGACCGCATCGGGTGGGCTGGAACCCGGGCGCACCGTCGAGTACCTGCCGATGGTGGCCAAGGCGATCGAACTCGCCGAGACCAAGCCCGCCTCCGTCATCGTCCTCGATCGGCCCGAGATCGCTGGTGCGGCAGCCGATTACGAGGGCTGGTTGGACTGGGATGAGCAGATGAAGGCGGCGTCGCCGGTCGAGCCGGTTGCGGTGGCGGCGACCGATCCGCTCTACATCCTCTACACGTCGGGCACCACCGGGAAACCGAAGGGCGTGGTGCGTGACAACGGAGGTCACGCGGTGGCGCTGACCTGGTCGATGAGCAACATCTACGGTATCGAGCCGGGCGACGTGTGGTGGACGGCGTCCGACGTGGGCTGGGTGGTCGGCCACTCCTACATCGTGTACGGCCCGCTGCTGGTCGGCGCGACCTCGGTGATGTACGAGGGCAAGCCGGTCGGCACGCCGGATGCGGGTGCGTTCTGGCGGGTGATCGCCGACCACAAGGCCAACGCGCTGTTCACCGCACCGACCGCGATCCGCGCCATCCGCAAGGCCGATCCGGACGCGAAAGAGCTTGCGAAATACGATATCTCCTCGCTGCGCGCGCTGTTCGCGGCCGGCGAGCGGCTGGACCCGGACACCTTCGAGTGGGCCGGCAGCATCCTGGGTGTGCCGGTGATCGACCACTGGTGGCAGACCGAAACCGGCTGGGCCATCGCGGCGAATCTGCGCGGGCTGGAACCGATGCCGCTCAAGGCGGGATCGCCGACCGTGCCGGTGCCCGGCTATGACGTCGGCGTGGTCGACGCCGAGGGCAAGATCGTCGGGCCGGGGGAGGAGGGCAACATCGTCATCAAACTGCCGCTCCCGCCGGGCACATTGGCCGGCCTCTGGCGCGACGAGGACCGCTACCGCAAGTCCTACCTGTCGGCGTTCGACGGCTACTACCTCACCGGCGACTCCGGCTACCTCGACGCCGACGGCTACGTCTTCGTCCTCGGACGCTCCGACGACGTCATCAACGTTGCCGGACACCGGCTTTCGACGGGCAGCATCGAAGCCGTCGTCGCATCGCACCCGGCCGTCGCCGAGTGCGCGGTGATCGGCATCCACGACGACCTCAAGGGTCAGCGGCCCAGCGGCTACGTGGTGCTCAAGGCCGGCGTCGAGATCGAGCCCGACACGCTGCGCGACGAATTGGTCGCCAAGGTGCGCAACGAGATCGGCGCCGTCGCGACGTTCCGCGACGTCACCGTGGTGCCGGCGCTGCCGAAGACCCGGTCGGGCAAGATCCTGCGCAAGACCATGCGGCAGATCGCCGACAACGAGGAATACACGGTGCCGTCGACCATCGAGGACCCGGATGTGTTGAGCGCGTTGGCGCGTCAGCTCGGCTCGTCTGCTCCCTGACGGCAGGCACCGGCCACTGCGTGAGGAGCGCTCGACGAAGCAGCGGGATACCCGCCGTCGTTCCTGACGAGCCCGCGAGGCGCCGGCCGCGCTTCGATGCGCTCGCTTGCTCAGGAGCGGTGTGCGTGACACCGGTCCCTGAGGAGCCCGCGAGGCGCTCGCCGCCCTTCGATGCGCTCACACGCTCGCTTGCTCGGGAACCGTGGGCGTCTCGAAGGGTCCTCCGCTGCAGTCGATCTCAGAACGGTGGTGGTGGGCCGTCGTGGTGGCGTTTGTGGTTGCGGTTCCTCTCTGTGCGTCGGCGGGCGTGTTTGTTCGCCGTCCGAGTCCGGGTGCGGGTCGGGCGTTGCATGGGTGGGGGCGCATTCTGGGGTGGGGCTTGGGGTCGGGCGGTGAATCGGATACGGCGGAGTCCGGGGAAGAGGTCTTCCATCGTTTCGGCCTCGCCGGGGATGACCAGCCCTTCGGGGGTGATGGTTTCGGTGTGCAGGCGCCCGTCATGGTCGCGCCACATATCATCGAGCCACTGACCGAACGTTTTCAGCAAGTGCCAGGGCCGGCATTTGGGGTTCATGTTCTGCGAGGTGGTGTGCCCACCGGCGGATGGATCGTGGTGGTCGTATTCGGCGACGTGATCGCCGTCGCACTGCCAGGCGCTGGTGCCGCAGCCGGGTTCGGTGCAGTAGCCGTGGCGGATGCGGATGAACTCGTCGAGCGCGGTGCTGGGCCGGTAGGGGTCCGAGGGGATCGATCCGGGCAGGGTGAACGTGCCGTCGGGGTCCATTGGGGTGCCCGGCGGGATCAAGTGGGAGATCCGGGCATCCGATCGGGCCGCGAGTTCGCGTACGTGGGCGTCGTCGATGACGCCGTGTCCGTCCATGAAGCCCGGGTTGTTCGCCCGACCGGCCAGGGTGGCTTCGTCACAGACGACGTGGATGACGACCCGCGGAGCCACCGGCACCAGCGCCGTCGACGCCGCGGGACCGTCGGTGACGGTGTCGCCCCTGGTGTCGGTGTCGGTGGTGAGGTCGAGGGTGGGTGTGGTGACCGGGCAGTCGTCGCGGCCGCATTCACAACTGAAGTCGGTGCCCGAGAGCAACGCGAACTCGGCATCGGAGAGTCGCTGGTTCTTGGTGCGGCCGTCGTGCTCGCACACCCGACCGGCGACCGCCTCGATGTTCGCAAACGCGATGCGGGCGTTCTCCGCCGACATGACCGCAGTCAGTTCGGCGGTGCCGTCGCCACGGTTGTCCACCCACACCCCACGCTTATCCAGGGCGTCCTTACGACGCTCCCGCACCGCGTCGGGATCGTGGCGGAAGATGATCCGGTCGACCATGTCCCGCAACCGTTGGGTGGAGTAGCTGCCCGCGCGCAGGCGTTGGGCGATCTCGGCATCGACCTGCGGGGCATAGGAGTGGCCGTCGATCAGGTCGGTGTCGAGAATGACCTGACGCGCCTGGGCGGGGCTGATCACCCCATCCCCGAGGCACTCGAACACCTCGGGCAACCGGTCGCGCAGGGCGATCGCGTCACTGAGCAACCGCTCGGCCCGATAGCGGGTCACGGTGAGTACGTGGGCGATGCGGGTGGCGGCGTCGGCGAACCCGTCGACGACGTATCCGTCGGTGTCTTCGCGGGCGGCGACGTAGCGGTCGTAGAGGGTGGCGGTGTAGCGGTATTCGCGGTAGGCGAGGTGGGACTGTCCGCGGTGCAGTTCGCGCATGCCGGTGAGCAGGGTGTTGGTCGGTGCTTGGTCGACGGTGTCGAGTGCGATGTCCCCGGCGAAGGGTGCCGGCAGCTCATGCCACACCGAGGGTGTGGTGGGTGAACCGGCAGAGGCGGACACGACGGGCCTTTCAGAGATGCGGGCATGACTGCAGGACAACCACATTCATCTCTGACTTGTGCACCACCCGACAGCGCGGTGGTGCGGCCCTTCGTTCTCTTTTTTCCTGCTGACAACAACCTATAACAGGGGTCCGACAAGTTGCTTCGCGTGAGGCGATGGTCTCGATACGCGTCGGCCTCGCTGCGCTCGGTCGTCGCTACTCGACCAGCGGGGACAGCTCCCGAGATCAGCTGTCTGACAACGAAAGTAGTCTCGCTGCGACCTCGCCCTACTCGGCCAGCGGTCAGGCGTGCGATGGTCTCGATATGCGTCGGCCTCGCTGCGCTCGGTCGTCGCTACTCGACCAGCGGGGCAGGCGTGCGGGGGTCTCGCGTTGCTGGGATGTCGCTACTCATCCAGCGGGCGTGCGGGGGTCTCGATACGCGTCGGCCTCGCTGCGCTCGGACGTCGCTACTCGACCGGCGGGGATTGCTCCCGCCCATCGAGACCGAGATCAGCTGTCTGACAACGAAAGCAGTCTCGCTACGTCCAGCGGGCGGGCGTGCGGGGTCTCGATACGCGTCGGCCTCGCTGCGCTCGGACGTCGCTACTCGACCAGCGGGGATTGCTCCAGCCGATCGAGTAGCGAGGCGCCGCATCCGGTGGTCGAGTAAGCGCGGCGACGACGGAGCCGTGCGCATCGAGACCGAGATCAGCTGTCTGACAACGAAAGCAGTCTCGCTACGTCCAGCCGCCAGGAGCGCGGGGTCTCGATACGCGACGGCCTCGCTGCGCTCGGACGTCGCTACTCGACCGGCGGGCAGACGTCGGCCTCGCTGCGCTCGGACGTCGCTACTCGACCGGCGGGGCAGGCGTGCCGGGGTCTCGCGGCGCTGGGACGTCGCTACTCGACCGGCGGGAGGGGGTGCCCACGCCCGAGGTGGAAGCGCTCCCATATCGAAGCAAACCGCCCTGAACAGGGGGTTGACTTGGGGGTGTGATGTGGGCCATAGTTCTCTGTGAACCGAGAGTGGAAGCGCTCTCACACCCTGGTGGAGGTAGCGGCGCCGCGGGGGTCCGGTCACAAGTCCGCCCGGAGAGAGGCTCAGACGTGCAGCGGAAATCCAAATCGTGGAGCAGGGTGGCGGCGGTGGCCCTGGCCGCCGGTGTCGTCGGCGGGCTCGTCGCCGGGTGCGGTGGCGGCAGTGACGACGCGCAGTCGACGCTCGGCAAGAACGACACCCTGACCATCACGACATTCGGCGACTTCGGATACGCCGACCTGATCTCGAAGTGGAACGCGGACCCCGCGAGTCCGTTCAAGGTCAAGGAGACCAGCATCGCGCAGTGGGACACGTGGAAGCAGACGCTCACCTCGAATCTGCAGGCCGGCACCGGGCTCACCGATGTGGTCGCCATCGAGGGGGATGCGATGCCGCAATTCCTCACCGAGGGCGCCTCCGAGCAGTTCGCCGATCTCACCGACCATGCGCTCGACAACCGTTGGGTCTCTTACAAATACAAGGACGGTCAGACGGCCGATGGCAAGCAGGTCGGGTATCCGACAGATGCCGGGCCCGAAGCGATCTGCTATCGCGCAGATCTGTTCCGCCAGGCCGGATTCCCCACCGACCGGGCTGCGGTCGCCAAGATGTTCCCCACCTGGGAGAGCTACTTCGACTACGGCCAGCAGTTCGTCAAGAAGGTTCCCGCGACCAAGTGGTACGACTCCAGTGGCTCCGTCGCCCAGGCCATGCTCAACCAGGTGAAGTATCCCTTCCAGACCGCCGACAACAAGGTCGCCGTCGACAACGCAGGCCTGCAGGGCGTGTACGCGACGGTCGCCAAGTACTCACCCACGCTCTCGACCCGGGCGGTCCAGTGGAGTGACGACTGGAAGGCGAACTTCACCAACAACGGCTTCGCGACAATGCCTTGCCCCGGTTGGATGTTCGCGAACATCAAGGAATCGGCACCGTCGGTGACCGGCTGGGACATCGCCAACGTGTTCCCCGGCGGAGGCGGCAACTGGGGCGGGTCGTTCCTCGCCGTGCCCACGCAGTCGAAGCATCAGGAGCAGGCCAAGCAGTTCGCGAACTGGCTCACCGACACCCAGCAGCAGGTCGGTGCCTTCGAGAAGGCCGGCGCCTACCCGGCGAATGTGGCTGCCGAGCAACAACTGAGCGCGACCAACACCCTCGATCCGTACTTCGCCAACGCGCCGACCGCGCAGATCCTCGCCGACCGGGCGGAGGCCGTGCCCGTCGGCGTGCCGTACAAGGGCGACAAGTACTCCGACATCCTCGGGCTGTTCCAGACCGCGATCCAGCGCGTCGACGAAGGACAGGCGCCCGCAGCGTCCTGGCAGACGTTCACCCAGGCTGTCGGGAACCTGGACTGACTCCGATGACCTTGATCCCCAACGAGATCAGACGTCCTTCCGGGGACGCGGAGCGGCCGGAACCAGCGGTTCCGGCCGGCTCCGGCCAACCCGGAGAATCGCCGAAACCCACTCGGCGGCAACGGTTGTCCCTGCTCGACCGGACGGTGTCGCCATACCTGTACATCGTGCCGTTCTTCGCGGTGTTCGCCGCGATCGGGCTCTACCCCATGCTGTACACGGGGTATCTCTCGTTCTTCTCCTGGCCACGGTTCGCGGCCGAGCACGGGCACGCAGTGGGATGGGACAACTACCGATATGTGTTGACCGACCCGGTCTTTCACAAGGCGTTCGTGAACACCATCGGCATTTTCCTGCTGTCGTCGATCCCGCAGATCATCATCGCCACCGTCGTCGCGGCCCTGCTCGACACCGGTCTGCGCGGCCGCTCCTGGTGGCGGATGAGCGTGCTGATCCCGTTCGTGGTCGCACCCGCGGCGGTCGCGCTGATCTTCGGGTCGCTGTTCGCCGACAAGTCCGGTCTGGTCAACGACGTGCTGACCGGGGTCGGACTGCCCCAGGTGTCGTGGCACGGTGACCGGTTCGCCAGTTGGACCGCGATCGCCACGATGGTCAACTGGCGCTGGACCGGATACAACACCCTGATCCTGCTGGCGGCGATGCAGGCGATCCCGCGAGATCTCTACGAGGCCGCGGCGATCGACGGAGCCGGCAGCGTCCGGAAGTTCGTGCACATCACGCTGCCGTCGATCCGCGCGACGATGATCTTCGTGATCATCACCTCGACGATCGGTGGCCTGCAGATCTTCACCGAACCAAGGCTTTTCGACACCAACCTGCAACACCAGGGCGGCGCCAACCACGAGTACCTGACACTGGCGATGTACGTGTTCAACACCGCCAACAGCGCCACCAACCCGTATCCGCGCGCGGCCTCGGCGGCGTGGCTCATGTTCCTGCTCATCGTCGCCTTCGCGCTGGTCAACTTCTTCGTGACCCGCGCCGTCGGCAGGAGGTCGTCATCATGACCCGCCGTCCCGGTTTTCTCGTCTACGGACTGCTCGCCGCCTTCGTCGTCGGTTCGGTCTTCCCGCTGTACTGGTCGTTCGTCATCGGCTCGGTGACCTCGCAGCGCGCCAATCAGACACCGCCACCACTGATGCCCGGCGGACATTTCATCGAGAACGCGCAGCGGGTCTTCAACCGCATCGACTTCTGGTCGGCGCTGGGCAACTCGATCATCATCTCCTCGGTGGCGGCCATCTCCGTCGTGCTGTTCTCCACCCTCGCCGGATATGCGTTCGCCAAGTTGAGTTTTCGCGGCAGCAACGCGCTGATGGTGTTCGTGGTGCTGACCATGGCGATCCCGCCGCAACTCGCGCTGATCCCGCTGCTCAAGGAGTTCAGCAACCTCGGGCTGACCGGCACACGATTCGCGGTGGTACTCCCGTGGCTGGTCACCGCATTCGGCGTGTTCTTCATGCGGCAGTACCTCAGCACCGCCATCCCCGACGAACTCATCGACGCCGCCCGCGTCGACGGGTGCTCGATGATCCGCACCTTCTGGACGGTGGCCGTGCCCGCGGCCCGGCCTGCGATGGCGATCCTCGGCCTGTTCACCTTCATGCAGGCCTGGACCGACTTCATGTGGCCGCTGCTGATCCTGCAGGGGTCGGACGTGCAGACACTGCAGACCGCGCTCGACCAACTCAAGATCGCGCCCGGACATGGGCTGTCCGACATGGCACTTCTGCAGGCCGGCACCATTCTCGCCACCGTGCCGCTGCTTCTCCTGTTCGTCGCGACCGGACGCCACCTGGTGACCGGCATCATGCAAGGAGCCGTAAAAGGATGACTCCCGCAACACATTTCCCCGACGGCTTCATCTGGGGCGCGGCCACCGCGTCGTATCAGATCGAGGGTGCCCACGACATCGACGGCCGCACGCCGTCGATCTGGGACACCTTCGCGCACACCCCGGGCGCAATCCTCAACGCCGACCACGGCGACGTCGCCTGCGACCACTACCACCGGATGCCGGCCGACGTCGCCCTGTGCAAACAGCTCAACCTCGGCGCCTACCGGTTCTCGGTTGCCTGGCCGCGCGTACGTCCCGACGCCGGTGCCGAGAACCAGAAGGGCATCGACTTCTACGCCCGGCTGACCGACGAACTACTCGACGCCGGCATCACCCCGTGGCTGACGCTGTACCACTGGGATCTGCCGCAGACGCTCGAGGACACCGGCGGATGGACCAACCGGGACACCGCCTACCGTTTCGTCGACTACGCGCTGACGGTGTACGACTCGCTGTCCGACCGGGTGAACCACTGGACGACGCTCAACGAGCCGTGGTGTTCGGCGTTCCTCGGGTACACCAGTGGCCAGCACGCCCCGGGCCGGCAAGAAGGGGTGGCCGGACTCGCTGCCGCACACCACCTCCTGCTCGGGCACGGCCTCGTCGTCGACGAACTCCGCCGGCGGGGCGCCACCCCGGAGAACGGCAAGCAGGTGGGGATCACGCTGAACCTCACGGTCGCCGATCCGTTCGACCCCGACAACCCGGCCGACGTCGACGCCGCTCGCCGACTCGACGCCTACAACAACCGGCTGTTTCTCGATCCGCTGTTCCGGGGCAGCTATCCCGAGGACATCGTGGCCGACGTCGCCGGTCTGACGTTCGACGGTGTCGAGTGGCCGAGCTGGGTGCGCGACGGTGATCTCGACCTCATCGCGCAACCGATCGACGCGCTGGGTGTGAACTTCTATCACGGCGACGGTGCCGCGGACGGTGTCCGGCCCGGTCTCCTGGAAGACGGGGTCCTCGCCCCGGAGCGGCTGTCCGTCCCGCCGCACCCGGACGGACGGCGGATCACCTTCCCGCGAAGGGGATTCGATGTCACCGACATGGGCTGGGAGATCCAGCCGGCCGCCCTGACCCAGTTGCTCCTCCGACTGCGTGACGAATACGGGGTGCCGCCGGTCTACATCACCGAGAACGGTGCGGCCTACGACGACGTCGTCGAGGCCGACGGCATCGTGCACGACGAAAGGCGCAGGCAATTCATCGAACTCCACGCCCGGGCCATCCACGACGCCATCGCCCACGGCGTGGACGTCCGGGGATACTTCGTGTGGACATTGATGGACAACTTCGAATGGGCGTGGGGCTACACACAGCGTTTCGGTATCGTCCACGTCGACTTCGCCACGCAGGCAAGGACACCCAAGGACAGCGCCCTCTGGTTCGGGGACGTGGCGCAGGCCAACGGTTTCGGGGGCAGAGGAGGTGAACGACCGTGACCGACACGGATTCTCCGGACGCCATGCCGACGCTCGACGCCGTCGCCCGCCTGGCCGGGGTGAGCCGGGCGACCGCCTCGCGCGCGGTCAACGGCGGCAGTCGGGTGAGCCCGCGCGCCCAGAAGGCGGTCGACGAGGCCGTGCACCGACTCGGCTACACGCCCAATCAGGCTGCGCGGTCACTGGTCACCCGGCGAACCCAATCGATCGCTCTGGTCGTGCCGGAACCCGACGAGCGAGTCTTCTCCGACCCGTTCTTCGCGCGCACCGTGCACATCGTCACCCGGGAACTCGCCGAACACGATTTCCAGGTGGTGCTGCTACTCGCGGGCAGCGGCGACCAGGAATCCCGGATGCTGCGCTTCCTGCGCAACCGGCAGGTCGACGGTGCCATCGTCGTCTCGCACCACCGAGGCGACAGCCTGCCCGATCATCTGGCCACCCTCGGGCTGCCCGCCGCGTTCATCGGACGGCCGTGGAGCAACACCGAACGGTTGTCGTGGGTCGACACCGACAACGTCGCCGGTGGTCTGGAGGCGACCCGGGTGCTCCTCGACCGCGGATGCCGCCGGATCGCCACCATCGCCGGACCCACCGACACGACCGCCGGCGTCGACCGCCTGCTCGGGTGGACGCAGGCGATGCAATCGCAGGGCCGTGCGACCGACGCCGTCGCCTACGGGGACTTCACCGAAGAGGGAGGTGCGCTCGCCTGCCGGCAGTTGCTCACCGAACACCCCGACCTC
The DNA here is from genome assembly GCF_053588655.1 of Gordonia sp. NPDC003424. NCBI lineage: Bacteria > Bacillati > Actinomycetota > Actinomycetes > Mycobacteriales > Gordoniaceae > Gordonia > Gordonia sp. NPDC003424. Next base: position 66,541 of record NZ_JBSFQJ010000008.1, on the reverse strand, counting down.
GACGGCATCGTCGCCGCCTCGGATCTGATGGCCGTCGGGGCGCTCGGCGTGCTCGCCGCGGCCGGGCGCCGGGTTCCCGACGACGTCGCGGTGATCGGCGCAGACGACCTCGGCGTCGCCGAACGCACCGACCCGCCCCTGACCACTCTGCGAAATCCGTTGTCCGAGATGACCGCAGAGGCCGTCACACTGCTTCTCGGCCAGCTCGACGGCGGCTCGATCGCACCGCGCCGAGTTGTCTTCGCCCCCACCCTTGTTCGCCGCGAATCGGCCTGAACCCACTCTGGAGCAACGACCATGACCACCGTCACCTTCGACAACGTCCGCCGCAGCTACCCCGGCACCGACCGCCCCGCCGTCTCCGGTCTCGACCTCCACATCTCCGACGGAGAACTCCTCGTGCTGGTCGGGCCGTCCGGGTGCGGAAAATCCACGACGCTCCGGATGCTCGCGGGACTCGACCAGAACGACGACGGCCGTATCCTCATCGGCGACCGGGACGTCAGCAAGATCCCGCCGAAAGACCGCGACATCGCGATGGTCTTCCAGAACTACGCCCTGTATCCGCACATGACGGTCGCCGACAACATGGCGTTCGCGCTCCGGCTGGCCAAGGTCAGCAAGGCGGAGCGGCAGAACCGGGTGGCGCGGGTGGCCGAGATGCTCGACCTGACCGCCTACCTCGACCGAAAGCCCAAGGCACTCTCCGGCGGTCAGCGGCAGCGGGTCGCGATGGGCCGGGCGATCGTGCGCTCACCCCAGGTGTTCTGCATGGATGAGCCGCTGTCGAACCTCGATGCGAAGATGCGCGTGCGCACCCGCACCGACATCGCCGCGCTGCAAGCGGAATTGGGGGTGACCACGGTGTATGTCACCCACGACCAGGTGGAGGCGATGACCCTCGGCGCGCGTGTCGCGGTGATGCGCGAGGGCGTGCTGCAACAGGTCGACACCCCGCTCGCGCTCTACGACCGGCCCGCCAACGAGTTCGTCGCCGGATTCATCGGTTCGCCGCAGATGAACCTGCTGCCCGGGGTCGCCGGCGAGAACGGCATCCGGGTGGGTGGCGCCGTCGTCCCGCTGACCACGACGGCGCGCGGCCCGGTGACCGTCGGCGTGCGCCCGGAGGATTGGCAGGTCAGCTCCGATGGGCGCGGCCTCGACTTCGCGGTCACCCTGGTCGAGAAACTGGGGTCCGACAGCTTCCTGTACGGCACGTCCGACGTCGACGGCACGTCTCGGAGGATGGTCGTGCGGGCGCCGGCCCGCACCACGACCGCCAAGGGCGACGGTCTGCGGCTGGTGCCCGACCCCGAGCGTGTGCATTTGTTCGACGCCGCAACCGGTCTGCGCATCGACTGACTCGGGGTATGCTGACCGACAGCACAACGCTCACGGTGATGGATCTCGCCGGGGTGCGCGTCGCCGACGCGGACACCCGAACCGCCCCTACCGGCTGATAGTTCCTGTTCCGGATTTGACGGATGGAGCTGCTGCATGGGTGCCGAACAGTCACCGGGCGAGAGCGCGCCGCCGGATGCGCACGGCGAGTTGCCCACCGACCCCGATGTTGTCCGGCCACTGCACTGGCGGCCCGCGGCGATGGTGTTGGTACTGATCGGCGGTGCCGTCGGCACCGGATTGCGCTACTGGGTCGAAGAGCTGCTGCCGGCCGTCGGAACCGGCTGGCCGTGGGGCACTTTCACCGTGAATCTCGTCGGCGCGTTCGTGCTCGGTGTTCTCCTGGAGGGTCTGGCCGTCCTCGGCGACGACGACGGCTGGCGACGGCGCGCACGACTTCTGCTCGGCACCGGATTCTGCGGATCGTTCACCACCTACAGCAGTTTCGCGCTCGAGATGTCGCTGCTGGCGCGCGACGGTGCGGTGCCGGTCGCGATCGGCTACGGCGTGACGAGCGTGGTGGCCGGAGTGGTGTGCGCCTGGTTGGGGATCGCGACGGCGGGTGCCGCTCTGCGCCGGCGGGCGGGGGATGTGTCGTGATCGTGGTCGCGGTGATGGTCGCGGGCGCGCTCGGCGCACTGGCCCGCTTCGTCGTCGACGGAGCGGTGAAAACCCGTCGTGCGACGACTTTTCCGGCCGCCACCTTGATCATCAATCTCGGCGGCTCCCTACTGCTCGGCGTGGTGGCGGGGCTGGTGATGTTCCATGCGGTGCCGGCCGACGTCAAAGCGGTCGTCGGCACCGGATTCTGTGGTGGGTACACGACTTTCAGCACGGCGAGCTTCGAGACGGTGCGCCTTGCCGAACAACGTCGGTCGGTGCTCGCGGTGACGAACGCGGTCGGATCGCTCGTCGGCAGCGCCGCCGCATGTGCGCTCGGCCTGATGCTGGCGTGGGCGCTGTGATGAGCGGAAAGGAGTTGGCATGACGGGTAATACGGACTTCGCCGGTGGTGGTGATCACCCACCGCTGCGGCGTCGGGTGGCCGGACCCGAGCCGCGGCACCGAGCCGAGGCGGCGCTGGTGGTGGGATGGGACCGGACCGAGGCCAGCACGGCTGCCGTCCGGTTCAGCGTCGATCTCGCACATCGACTGACCGCGCACGTGCACGTGGTGCACGTCGTCGATCTCGATGACACCCCGATCGACCCGGACTCCCCGAACTGGGGAGAGTTGATGACGGCGACGATCACCGGCGAGACCGCCGAGGCGAAGGAACTCCTCGACGGCCTGGCGGCGTCCTGGACATATCACAGCGGACATGGCGATCCCGCGAAACTGCTTGCCACCGTGGCCGATCGCTACTCGGCGCTGATGGTGGTGATCGGCAGCCCGAGGGGCGGCCTGCTCTCGTACCTGGACTCGATGCTGCGGCAGTCGGTGGCCCAGCAGATGATCGGCCACCGGAAGACGCCGCTGCTGCTGGTGCCCGCCGACACGCCCCGGCTCACTTGAGTTCGGCGCTGCTCTTGCCCAGGACGCGTCGGGCGATGATGAGCTGCTGGATCTGTTGGGTGCCTTCGAAGATGTCGAGGATCTTGGCGTCGCGAGCCCACTTCTCCACCAGCAGCCGCTCCGAATAGCCCAGGGTGCCGGTCAATTCGACCACCTTGTTGGTGATGTCGGTGACCGTGCGGCCGGCTTTCGCCTTCGACATCGAGGCCTCGAGCGAGTTCGGCTTCTTGTTGTCGGCCATCCACGCGGCCCGCATCGTCATCAGGTAGGCGGACTCGAAATCGGCTTCCATCCGGATGAATTCGGCCGCGGCGGCATGCTGGTCGGCGGCCGGCCGGTCGTAGTCGATCTCGATGCCGGCCTCGTCGAGGATGCGGCGCAGCTCTTCCAGTGCGGCCCGCGCGACACCGACGGCCATGCCGGCGACCATCGGACGCGTGTTGTCGAAGGTCTGCATCACCCCGCCGAATCCCTTGGACACGTCGACCTCGGGGGAGCCGAGCAGGTTGTCCTTGGGAATGCGGCAGTTGTCGAAACGGATGACCGCGGTGTCGGAGACGCGGATGCCGAGCTTGTACTCGAGTCGCGCCACCTCGACGCCGGGATGCTCGCGCGGCACCACGAAACTCTTAATGGCCGCGCGGCCGAGGCTCTTGTCCACCGTCGCCCACACCACGATGTGGGTGGCGCGCGAGCCCGCGGTGACGAAGATCTTCTCGCCGTTGATCACATACTCGTCGCCGTCGAGCGTCGCGGTGGTGGTCACCGCCGCCGAGTCGGAACCGAAGCCGGGCTCGGTGATCGCCATCGCGGCCCACACCTTGCCGAACCGCTTGAGCTGCTCGTCGGTGGCCACGGCGGCGATCGCCGCGTTGCCGAGCCCCTGATAGGGCATCGACAGCATGAGACCGACGTCGCCCCACGAGGTTTCCATCACGTTCACGACGGACTGCATGTTGCCGCCGTTGACGAGCGCGCCCTCCGGCTTGGGCCTGGCCGTCTTCTCCCGGCCGCGGCCGGCGTCGGCGCCCGCACCGGCCTGCCCGGTTGCGGAGAGGCCGTCGTACAGACTCGCCAGGGTGTCGAGTTCCACCGGATAGGCGTGCTCACGCAGGTCGTACTTGCGGGAGATGGGCCGGAAGATCTCCGCGGCGGCCTGATGCGCTTGGTCGATGGTGACGCCCAGCTTCTTGGGCAGTTCCAGGTTGATGCTCATTGTCTGTTGTCCTTCAACGATTCTCGGGTCAACTAGAGAACGACGATGCCCTCGCCGATGCCGGCGCCACGCAGGTCTCGATACCACCGTTCGACCGGATGCTCCTTGGTGAAGCCGTGACCGCCGAGCAGCTGCACGCCGTCGAGGCCGATCTGCAGACCCTTGTCGATGGTGAGCTTGCGGGCCAGCGCGGCCTCGCGGGCAAAGGAGAGGCCCTGCTCGGCGCGTGCGGCACCGCGCAGCGTGACCAGCCGGATGGAATCCACCTCGGTGGCCATGGTCGCCACCATGAACGCGACGGCCTGCCGGTTGGAGATCGGCTCGCCGAACGCCTCACGCTCGTTGACGTAGGGGATGACATAGTCGAGCACCGCGCGGGCGGTGCCGGAGGCCAGCGCCGACCAGCCGAGCCTGCAGAGGCGGACCACGTCGCGGTAGGCCGCGAACGCGGCGTCGCCCTCTTCCTCCCCGAGCAGTGCAGAGGCCGGAACGGCCACGTCCTGCAACAGGATTCGGCCCATTCCGGCCGCCCGGACACCCATCCCCGGATCGGCCTCGACGATCAGGCCCTTGGTGTCGGACTCGACGATGAACAGCGCCGGGCGTCCGTCGAGCTGCGCACCGACGATGAACAGCTCGGCCGAACCTGCTGCGGGCACAAAGGACTTCATGCCGTTGAGGCGGTAACCGCTGGGTACCCGGGTGGCCTTGGTGGCGAGATCGAAGGCGTCGAAGAGCGGCTTCGGCTCGGCGATCACCACCGCGGACTGCGGGACGTCCTCGCCGGCGAAGTCGGGCAGGTAGGTGCGCTGCTGGGCGTCGCTGCCGAAATTGGTCAGCGTGGTCGCGACGCCGCTCGGTGCGAGCAGCGGCAGGGCGAGACCCATGTCGCCGTAGGCCATCGCCTCGGCCACCAGGGCATTGGTGACCACACCGCGCTCGGAGGCGGCGCCCTCCAAGTCCTCGGGGACGTTGATCATCGTGATGCCCAGCTCGGCCGAGCGTTTGATGATCTCCGCGGGCGCCGAGGCGGCATCGTCCGCGTCGTGGGCGGCCGGTCGCAGGATCTCGACGGCGAACTCCTTCACCGTCTCGGCGATCATCTGCTGCTCGTCGTCGGGCGTGAGGTTGAAGTAATCCTTCGGCGCGGTGGCCAGGCGCTTGGCCTTCCCCGATCCGCCCTGCGCCGCCTTGAACGCGCGGTTGGCCGCGCCCAGGGTCTGGAACCCGGTCTTGGTCGCCTGGTAGGCGATCCGATTGATCGGCTCGCGGATCTGGTACTTCTCGGCGAACTCGGAGCCGGTCACCGACGTCAGCACCCGCATGGCGGTGCCGATGAGGTTGCGGGGATGGCGGCTCTTGCCGACGGCGGAGGTGTCGCGCGGTTCGGTGTGTCGTGATTCGGTCTGCGATGTCATGATCACCAGCTGTTTCTCGGGCGGATGGGGTCGCATATCGGGTTGTGGAACCGACCTTACTCGGTAGTAAGAAGAGACCTTACTACTCGGTAAGGACCTTGTCACGCGAAATCGGAGATGTCGGTGTGGCCGCCGTCGGCTTACTCTGGTCGGGTGCCCAGACAGGAGGTCGCGACGGCCGCGACGGTCGCCGCCGGAGGAGTCGCGGCACTCGCCGCGGCGGCGCTGTGGTCGCCGGCCGGATCGGGCAGCGGACCCGATCTCTGCCCATTTCGCCGGATGACCGGCCTGCCGTGTCCGGCCTGCGGGCTCACCCGCAGCTGGGTGGCGCTCGCGCACGGGGACCTGTCGGCGGCGTTCGGCTACAACCTGTTCGGGCCGTTGTTCATGCTGGTCGCGGTGATCGCCACCGGAGCGGCGATCGTTGCGCTGGTCACCGGCAAGCCGGTGCTGGGCCGACTTCGGACCGGGCTGACCGGACGGATCGCCATCGGCGTCCTGATCGTCTGGTTCGGCTACGGGCTGGTCCGCCTGCTGTTCGCGGCCGCCGGGTGGGGACTCTTCCCGTCGGTCACGTGACTCGGGGCAGGCGGGGGAGCAGAGTGGACCCATGCAGATCACTCACTTCGGTCACTCCTGCATCCTGGTGGAGGTCGACGGCACCCGGATCCTGTTCGATCCCGGGAACTTCTCCCACGGCTTCGACGGACTCACCGGCCTCGACGCGATTCTGATCACCCACCAGCATCCCGACCATTGCGACGTCGCGCGCCTGCCGGACCTCGTCGCCGCCAACCCCGACGCCGTGCGGTACGCCGACCCGCAGACGACCGCGCAACTCAACGGCGACGACGTGGCGGGGGTGTGGACGGCGGCGCACGCCGGCACCCGGCTGCAGATCGGCGGGGTCACCGCGCGCGTCACCGGCGGCCGGCATGCGGTGATCCACCCGGCGATCCCGGTCATCGACAACGTCGCCTACGTGCTCGACGCCGAGGACACGACGGGTCGGTTCATGCATCCCGGCGATTCCTTCTACATCCCGTTCGAGAAGATCGACGTCCTCGCGCTGCCGTCGGCGGCGCCGTGGATGAAGCTGTCGGAGTCGGTGGACTACCTGCGCGCGATGGCGCCCCGGATCGCCGTCCCCATCCACCAGGCGATCCTGTCGGATGCGGGCACCGGCATCCACTACGGGCGGTTGTCGGAGATGAAGGCCGATCAGACCGAATTCAGGGTGTGGGACAAGGAATCCGCGATCGAGGTGTGACCCGCTCAGGCCGGCGGTGCGAAGAGTTCCAGCGCGATGTTGTCCGGGTCGCGGAACGAGATGCCCGAACCGTAGTGCGCATGCTTGATCGCCGAATGCGCGATGCCCAGTTCGTCGAGCCGGGCGGTCCAGGAGTCCAGTTCGTCGCGACCGATCGAGAACGCGATGTGGTCGAGGCCGGTGGCGTGCTCGTCGAACGCGCCGCTCGCGGCACTCCCGGTGTGGGTGTGCAGGCCGAACAGCGTCCCGCCGTCGAGGGCGAAGACCGCGTGGTGGAACGTGCCCGACTCCTCATCTTCGTCGAGCACCGGCGCCTCACCGAAAAGGTTTGTGTACCAACGAGTGCTGGCTTCGAGGTCGGTCACGGTGATGGCCACATGGGTCAGGGCGGGGAAGGGCATGGGTGCTCCTCGGTCGAGACGACGGTGTCTGGTGTCGACGTTACGGAGGTGTGCGCGTGCCGTGAACTCACCGAACGGACAGGGCGGGGTGCGGGTTGTCTGGGAGCGGGGATCAGGGAGCGGGGGCGAGCGCCGAGAGCACCTGATCGTGCAACAGTCCGTTGGTCGCGACGGCACTCCCGCCGGACGGGCCGTCGGCGCCGTCCAGGGAGGTGAACCGCCCGCCGGCCTCGCGCACCAGGATGTCGAGCGGGGCCAGATCCCACAGCGACACCTCGGGCTCGGCCGCGATGTCGACGGCGCCCTCGGCGACCAGGCAGTAGTTGAAGAAGTCGCCGTAGCCGCGGACCCGCCACACCTCGTCCGTCAGAGTGATGAACTCCTCGCGGATGCCGCGGTCGGCCCAGCCGGAGAGGCTCGAGAACGCCAGGCTCGACGACGACAACTCCGCGACCGCCGACACCGACAACCGCCGCGGCATCTCCTGGGCGTCGAACACCGTGTGCGCACCCATGCCGGTCGCCGCCCACCAGCGGCGGCGCAGCGCCGGCGCCGACACCACACCCACCTGCGGCACCCCGTCGACCAGCAGCGCGATGAGTGTGGCCCAGATCGGTACCCCGCGCACGAAGTTCTTGGTGCCGTCGATCGGATCGATCACCCATTGCCGGCCGGTCAGTGACGCGTCGCCGCCGAACTCCTCGCCGAGTACCGCGTCGTTGATCCGCCGGGCCGAAAGTCGTTGCCGCATAAGCGTTTCACAGGCAATATCGGCGTCGGAGACGGGTGTCAGGTCCGGTTTGGCGTCGACCCGCAGGTCGACCGCGCCGAACCGGTCCATGGTCAGCGCATCGGCCGAGTCCGCGAGGGACAGGGCGAGTTCGAGGTCGTCGTCGAGGCGGCTGATCGGCGCGGAGGAAACGGACATGACCGGTAGGGTAGCGGGCATGTGGCTGACGGTGGCGCTCACGGCGATCTTGGCAGCTGTTCTGGTGGCCATGCTGATCTCGTGGCAGCGTGGCCGCAATCCGCGGACTCTCGACGGCGGGTTCGCGGCGCAGTTCGTCCAGGGCACCCTCACGGTGACCGGGGTGAGCGACCGGCAGGATCAGGGCGACGCCAAGGGGGAGCGATTCTGCACGGTGTCCGGCACCATCGTCGGGCCGCAGACCAATCCGGCCGAGGTGTACGGCACCCTCGTGCTCGGCGACAACGACCCGTGGCCGCAGATCGGTGCCGACCTGCCCGTCGTCTACAAGCCCGGCAAGGCCGCGTCGTCCTGGCGGTTCGGTCAACTGCCGCCGGTCGACCCCCCGTTTCCGCCCGGGCAGGTCCCACCCTCCTGAACGGCGGTAGTCTTGACTACCGTGAATCCCGACGTAATCGCAGATCTCGAATCCATCGGCGCCACCTTGACCACGGTCGAGAAGGTGCTCGACCTCGACGAATTGCGCCGTCGGATCGACGAGCTCGAGATGCAGGCGTCCGACCCCGACCTGTGGAACGACCAGGAGCACGCGCAGCGGGTCACCAGCGAGCTGTCGCACACGCAGTCCGAGTACCGCAAGGTGACCGAACTGCGGCAGCGCCTCGACGATCTGCCCGTGCTCTACGAACTCGCCGACGCCGAGGAAGGCGACGACCGCTCCGCGGCGCTGGCCGACGCGGACAACGACCGCACCGCGCTGCGCGCCGACGTGGAGGCCATGGAGGTCAAGACCATGCTGGCCGGCGAGTACGACCAGCGTGACGCGCTGGTCAACATCCGGTCGGGGGCCGGCGGTGTGGACGCCGCCGACTGGGCCCAGATGCTCATGCGCATGTACATCCGGTGGGCCGAGCAGCACGGCTACGGCGTCGAGGTGTATGACACGTCGTACGCCGAGGAGGCGGGTCTCAAGAGCGCGACGTTCGCCGTGAAGGCGCCGTACATGTACGGCACCCTCTCGGTGGAGCAGGGCACCCACCGGCTCGTCCGGATCAGCCCCTTCGACAACCAGGGCCGTCGCCAGACGTCGTTCGCCGAGGTCGAGGTGCTGCCGGTGGTGGAGACCACCGACCACATCGACATCCCGGAAACCGATGTGCGCGTCGACGTCTACCGCTCGTCGGGACCCGGCGGACAGTCGGTCAACACCACCGACTCCGCGGTGCGGCTCACGCACATTCCGACCGGCATCGTCGTCACCTGCCAGAACGAGAAGAGCCAGCTGCAGAACAAGGCTGCGGCGATGCGCGTGTTGCAGGCCAAACTGCTCGAGCGCAAACGGCAGGAAGAGCGGGCCGAACTCGATGCCCTCAAGAGCGACGGCGGGTCCAGCTGGGGTAACCAGATGCGGTCCTACGTCCTGCACCCCTATCAGATGGTGAAAGACCTGCGAACCAACGTGGAGAGCAACAACCCCACCGCGGTGCTCGACGGCGACATCGACCGGTTCATCGAAGCCGGCATTCGCTGGCGCATGGCCGGTGCCGATGCCTGATCTGTACCTGATCGCCCTGGAACCCGCCGGGACGATCGGTGTGGATCGGCTCGTGCGGTGGCTCGCCACCGATGTCCTCGAGGCGGTCCTCTGGGTGCTCGGTGGCGCCATCGTGATCCGCTTCATCGGCTGGGCCGGCCACCGCTATGCGGCACGCATCGACGCCGAGTTCGAGGGCAGCGACATGCTGGTGCGCACCGAGCGCGCGAAGCATCGGCGAGCCGTCGTCGACGTGGTGCGGTGGGCGCTCATCTGTGCGGTCGTCTTCGTCTGCATCCTGGAGATCATGGCGGCGTTCGGCGTGCCCATCAGCGGCCTCGTCGGACCCGGCGCGGTGCTCGGCGCCGCACTCGGTTTCGGTGCGCAACGCGTGGTGCAGGACATCCTGGCCGGATTCTTCATCGTCACCGAGAAGCAGTACGGGTACGGCGATGTGGTGCGGCTGTCGCTGACCAGCGCCATCGTCGCCGAGGGCACCGTCGAGGACGTGACGCTGCGCATCACCAAGGTCCGCACCAGCGACGGTGAGGTCGAATCGGTGCCCAACGGCCAGATCATCAAGGCGACCAACCTGTCCAAGGACTGGGCGCGCGCCGTGGTGGATGTGCCGATCCCGGCCGAGGCCGACATCGGCAGGGTCAACGAGATCCTGTCCGACGTGGGTGAGGAGTTCTTCGCCGAACCCGAGTTCCACGACCGTCTCCTCGACCCGCCCAGCCCCCTCGGCGTGATCGACCTGGAGCTCGACGCGATCACCGTCCGGGTGGTCGCCCGGACACTGCCCGGCATGCAGTTCGAGATCAGTCGGGCCCTGCGCATCCGGATCGTGGGTCGGCTCGCCGCCGAAGGCATCACCGTCGCACCGGGCCACGACGTGCAGGTTGCGTCGGCGCCGCCGGCGACCCTCGAGGACGGGCACTCGGACCGCGCGGTGGAGCGGGGACGTGATGGCTGACGACGACACCGGCCGGACCGAACCGAACGCGACAGGCACCGACACGACCGACACCGACACGGCCGCCCAACCGACCACCGGACGCCATCATCAGCAAAGCGGGAAGCGCCACTGGGGCCACATCTACGGCACCCGGATACGGACCACCACCGCGGCGATGATCGTGGTGTTCCTCGCTCTGCTCGCGCTGTACGGCTGGACCTCGCAGCACTACGGTGTGGTCGCCCCGGTCCAGCCGACCCCGGCCCCGAAGACCACCACGCCGGTGTACACGTACTCCACACCGACGTCGACTCCTCCGAGCCGTTCGTCGACCGAGTCGACGACGCCCAAGGCGGGGGAATCCGGCTCGGTCAGCGGTGAGGTGCCCGCACCCGCCCCGCCCGTGGATAGCACCGAGATCACGATCCCGGGTCTGCCCGGCATCACCCTGCCCCGGCTGGGTGGCCAGACGACGACGCCGGCCACCACCACGCAGCCGTGATCGCACGGGCCGGGTGCCGGTAGGCCGGTCGTGGGTCGGGGGCCAGGGTGCTCTCAGCCGTCGTCGCTACACTGGCTTGTCGTGATCAAGCTGGAGAACGTCACGATGAAGTACAAGGCTTCCAGCCGACCGGCCCTGTCGGACCTGAGTCTCGAGGTGGACAAGGGGGAATTCGCGTTCCTCATCGGCCCTTCGGGTTCGGGTAAATCGACCTTCTTCCGGGTGTTGCTCAAGGAGGACAAGCCCACGTCGGGCGAGGTCTACGTGGGCGACTTCCACGTCAACACCCTCAAGGGCCGGTTGGTGCCGAAGCTGCGGCAGTCGATCGGCTGTGTGTTCCAGGACTTCCGTCTGCTGCAGCAGAAGTCGGTGGCCGACAACGTCGCGTTCGCGCTGGAGGTGATCGGGAAACCGCCGGCGGTGACCCGCAAGATCGTCCCGGAGGTGCTCGACTACGTGGGGCTGTCGGGTAAATCCGACCGCATGCCCTACGAACTCTCCGGTGGCGAGATGCAGCGCGTGGCGATCGCGCGCGCGATCGCCAACCGGCCGCTGGTGCTGCTCGCCGACGAACCCACCGGCAACCTCGACCCGGAGACAAGCGAGGAGATCGTCGACGTCCTCGACCGCGTCAACCGTCGCGGCACCACCGTGGTGATGGCCACCCACGACCGCCACATCGTCGACGCGATGCGCCGCCGCGTGCTCGAGTTCGACAACGGCCGCCTCGTCCGCAACGATCCGCAGGGCGTCTACGGCATCGGCTGAGACGGTCGAGCCCACACCCTTCGATTTCCCCGAATTCGGTTAGGACAGCACCCACTACATGCGAGCGAACTTCATCCTCAGTGAGGTCCTCAACGGTTTCCGTCGCAACGTGACCATGACCATCGCGATGATCCTCACCACGGCGATCACGCTGGGCATGTTCGGCGGTGGTCTGTTGGTGATCCAGATGGCCAACAAGAGTCAGAAGATCTTCCTCGACCGGGTCGAGATGCAGTTCTATATGAACGACGCCGTCGCCGACGCCGACCCCAACTGTCAGAAGGCGCCCTGCTCGGTGCTGCGCACCGAGATCGAGAACGAACCGGGCGTCTCGTCGGTCACCTTCATCACCCGCCAGGAGGCCTACGAGCAGGCCAAACAGATCTTCAAGGACAACCCGGACATCGCCGACAACATCCAGGAGAACACCATCCCGGCGTCGCTGAAGGTCCGGATGTCCGACCCCGACCGCTTCGGCGCGGTGCTCGACGAGTTCAAGGACCGTAAGGACATGGGCGTCGACGGCGCGCTGGATCAACGCGAGCTGGTCAAACGTATCTTCAGTGTCCTCGACGGCGCCCGCAACGCGGCATTCGCCATCTCGATCGTCCTGGCCATCGCCGCGATCCTGCTCATCGTGAACACGGTGCAGATCGCTGCGTACACACGGCGCACCGAGGTGTCGATCATGCGTCTGGTCGGCGCCACCCGCTGGTATACGCAGCTGCCGTTCCTGCTCGAGGCCGTCATCGCGGCGCTGATCGGTGCGTTCCTCGCGATCGGCGGTCTGTTCATGGCGAAGGTGTTCTTCTTCGACAACGCCCTGCGCGATCTGTACGGTGTGAACATCCTTGCCCGCATCAGCGTTTCCGATGTGTTGTTCGTGTCACCGTGGCTGATCATCGCGGGAATTCTGTTGTCGGGCATCACGTCGTATGTCACGCTGCGGGTGTACGTGCGCGAATAGTGGCCCGGCGGTAGCCGAGTGAGAATCGACGAGCGCAGCGAGGAGGCTCGGAGCGAGAGCTGGCCGACGGGCAGAAGGAGAGGTGTGAGATGGCGAAAGAGAAGGGCCGCACGGTGATTGCGACCAACCGCAAGGCGCGGCACAACTACACCATCCTCGACACCTACGAGGCCGGCATCGCGCTGATGGGCACCGAGGTGAAGAGCCTGCGTGGGGGCAAGGCGTCGCTCGCCGATGCGTTCGCGACCGTCGACGACGGGGAGATCTGGCTGCGGGCAGTGCACATCCCGGAGTACGGCAGTGGGTCGTGGACCAACCATGCGCCGCGACGCAACCGGAAACTGTTGATGCACAGACGCGAGATCGACAACCTGATCGGCAAGATCCGTGACGGCAACCTCACCCTCGTGCCGCTGTCGATGTACTTCAGCGACGGCCGCGTCAAGGTCGAACTCGCCCTCGCCCGTGGCAAGCAGGCGCACGACAAGCGGCAGGATCTGGCCAAGCGCACCGCACGACGCGAGGTCGAACGCGAGATCGGCCGGCGCGTCAAGGGCATGTGAGCGGGTGCGGCGCATCGTCGTGCTGCTGATCCTGGCCGGAATCCTGGCCGGTTGCACCCCGGCGAAGCCGGCACGGATCGGCGGCGACGGGCCGGCGATCGAGGGTTTGCCGTCGACGCCGCCGCTGGGCTGGAACAGCTGGAACACCTTCGGCTGCGGGATCACCGAACAGCAGATCCGGGCCCAGGCCGACGCGATGGTCTCCTCGGGATTGCGCGACGCCGGCTACCGCTATGTCGTCGTCGACGACTGCTGGGCCGCGCCCGCCCGCGACGACCGGGGGCGATTGCAGGCGGACCCGCGGCGATTTCCGTCGGGGATGGCGGCATTGGGGTCGTATCTGCATGAGCGGGGGCTGAGGTTCGGGATCTACTCGGGCGCGAGCGAGCGCACCTGCACCCAGTTCCTCAACACCTATCCCGGCGCCACCGGCAGTCGCGGCCACGAATCCGTCGATGCCAAGACGTTCGCCGGGTGGGGCGTGGACTACCTCAAATACGATTGGTGCTCAGCCGATTCCGACCACGAACATCAGGTCGCGGCATTCACCGCGATGCGCGATGCGCTTCGCACGACGAAGCGGCCCATCGTCTACAGCATCAACCCCAACAGCGGCGTCAGTGGATCGGTCCCCGGTCAGGAATACGACTGGGGTGGTGTCGCGACGATGACGCGGGTGACCAACGACGGCGTGGCCGCGTGGTCGACGGGTGCAGGGCCGTCGGGGTCGCAGGGGATCACCGAGATCATCGACGCCGTCGGACCGCTGGCCTCGCGGGTGGCACCCGGCAGTTTCAACGACCCCGACATGCTCGTCGTCGGAGTGACCGGCACCCCGCCTCTGACCGTCGCGCAGCAGCGGACACAGATGTCGATGTGGGCGATGATGGCCGCGCCGCTCATCGCGGGAAACGATCTCACGGCGATGTCGCCGGAGACACGGGAACTGCTGGGCAATCGCTCGGTCCTCGCCATCGACCAGGACGAGCGGGTCAGTGCCGGTGCGCCGGTCGACGGCGATGCCGAGATCTGGTCACGGCCGATCGGGGACAAGGGTCTGGCGGTGTCGTTGACGAACCGATCGGGTCATCCGCGCACGATGTCGGTGTCGCTGGCCGCCCTCGGGCTGGCTGGGGACACCGTCGCCGGTGTGGACGCGTGGACCGGTCGTCGATACCAGGCCGCCGATGGCGAGCTCACCGTGCAGGTTGCCACCGACGACACGGTGGTGTTGGAGATCGTCTGAACGTCTCGCCCGCACGCACCGCCGCGCCGGCGGCTCAGCGGGTCGCCCGCAGCAACACGACCGCCAGGCCGACGATCCAGACCGACGGCCCGTAGAAGCTGACCCGTTCGATCACGCCGATCCACGGCGTCACACCGCCCTCGCCGATCTTCGGGGCCTGGGTGCCGGCGATGGCGCCGGCCAGGAGGATGGCCGCGGCGATCACACCGGAGAACACCCGGAATCCCGGGCCGCCCGCGCCCGATCCGGCGACGATGAACGCGACGATCGTGACCACCTGCACGACCGCGAACACGATGTGCATCACGTCGGTCGAGGCCATCTCGCTGCCGCGTTGCTGCATCGGGAAGAACGACCACACGAATCCGTTGACCGCGAACACGATCAGCAACACAGCGGTGACCCGCAACGCGGTCCGGTGCCCGGCGGCCCTCCACACACCCACGGCGAACGCACAGATGAGTGCCTCGAAGATCCAGCCGGTGACCAGCAGCAGGTCCCGGGTCGGTGCGCCGATCGCGCTCAGTTCGCTGACCGTCTGGTCGCGATAGCTGTAACCCGAGTACCGGGTGGCCGCGACGACGTCGGACACGATCTGGACCGCGGCGGCGGCAACACCGCAGGCGAGCAACGCGGTTTCGGCCCGCGTGCGCACCGTCGGGGTGTCCGTCACGAGCCCGCCAGTCATCTCGTTGCCCTTCCCGCGATCGCCCATGATCATGATCGACCCGGAGACCGCCCACCGCCAGGGTCGTTCGACCTTCCGGACAGGGGACGGGGATGATTTTGTCGCCGACCGTTGTTAGGATGTAGTGCTTGCTGAAATCCAGCGGGCACCACCTCGGGGCTGATCGGATTCGACTACGTGCGTCGAGGTAGGGGAAGCGTGTCGGTGCAGGCTAGAGACCACCGTTAAGCGTCGCAGCAACCAATTAAGCGCCGATAAGAATCAGCGCGACTACGCCCTCGCTGCCTGATCAGCGACGGCTAGTCTGTCGGTCCGGATGTGCTCCCAATCCGGTCACCGGCATCATCTTCGGGAGCTCACCGTCTCCGCCGGTCGCGGGTGGGGACGGGACAACCAACAGCGACTGGGATCGTCATCTCGGCTTGTTCGCGTGACCGAGAGATCCGAGTAGAGGCATAGCGAACTGCACACGGAGAAGCCCTACTGACACGACGGAGGACCCGGGTTCAATTCCCGGCAGCTCCACGCGAGGCGCCCCACCTGTTAGCGCAGGTGGGGCGTTTTCATCGGTTGTTCTCGGTGCGTCAGTAGCTTGCCCGTCCGCCGCTGATGTCATAGACGGCGCCGGTGGAGAAACTGACCGCCTCCGAGCAGAGCCACGCGACCAGCTCGGCGACCTCGTCGGCCCGGCCCATCCGGCCCATGGGGGTCAGCTGCTGCGAGCGGGCGAGGATCGCCGGATCGGTGGTGGCGTTCATCGGGGTCGAGACCGCTGCCGGTGCAACGGCATTCGCCAGCACCCCGGTGGTCGCGAGTTCCTTGCCCAGCGACTTGGTCAGCGCGATCACCGCGGCCTTCGACGCCGAGTAGGCGCTCTGTGTCGGGTTGCCATCCTTGGCCGCGATCGACGCCATGTTCACGATGCGCCCCCACCCTCGGGAGACCATGCCGGGCACGAACTCGCGGCACGTCAGGAACGTGCCGTCGACATTGATCCGGAACGTCCGCTGCCAGTCGTCGAGCGACACCTCGGTCAGCGACGCGGACGGTCCGACGACGCCGGCGCTGTTGACCAGGATGTCGACGGAGCCGATCCGCTCCCGGAGTGCGACCACGGTCTCCGGGTCGGTGACGTCGACATACTCGTCGCCGCCCGCGAGGTCGGCGGTGATCACCGTCACGCCGGCCTTGTCGAGCACGGTCGCGCAGGCGGCACCGATGCCACTCGCGCCGCCGGTGATCAGTGCGGTGGCGTTACGTGGGTAGGTGGCCGGCATGACGGGACTCCTCGAGGTGTTGAGATCGATTCGCACAGTGATTAAGTGCGATTTCAGCGTAATTACTGATACTTTGTGTGTGTTCGTGACTGTATGTGGAATGGTGTCGATGCGCCAGACCCGGCCGAGAAGGTGACGCATGGAGATCCGGTGGTTGCAGGCCTTCGTCACCGTCGCCGAGGAGTTGCACTTCGGCCGGGCCGCGGACCGGCTCCACATGGCGCAGTCGCCGCTGAGTCAGACCATCCGCAAGCTCGAGAAGGATGTCGGTGTCCCGCTGTTTGAACGCAACACCCGCAGCGTCGCGCTGACCGCTGCCGGTCACGCCCTGTTGCCGCACGCCTACCGCGTGCTCGACGGTGTCGACACCGCCCGGCACGCGATCCGCGCGTCGGAGGGCGGCGTCTACGGTCACCTGCGGATCGGCTTCACCGGCGTGCTCAATCACCAGGCGCTGCCGCCGCTGACCCGGGCCCTCCGCCAGCGGTATCCGGACATCGAACTCACGCTCGTCGGCCGCACGATGACCCGCGAGGCGGTGCTGCAGATCGACAGCGGTGCCATGGACCTCGCGTTCGTCGGCCTGCCCGTCGACACGTCACTCGTGAACGCGCGGCTGATCCGCCGGGAGCCCTACGGTGCCGTCCTGCCCGGGGACCATCCGCTGGCCGGGCGTGCGCGCGTCGACCTGCGCGAGCTCGCCGACGACGACTTCATCTCGACGCCGTCGAATGCCGGCTCGTCATTGCAGGAGATCGCCTTCCAGGCCTGCGTCGACGCCGGTTTCCGGCCGCGGGTGGTCCAGGAGATCACCGACCCCTACATGATGCTGATGCTGGTCGCGGCCGGTGTCGGGGTCGCCCTGATGCCCGAGACGATGGCGGGCCTGACCCCGCCCGGCGCGGTGCTCGTGCAGCTCAGCGGCGAGCCGGTCTTCATGAATCACGCCATCGCGTGGCCGAAGGGGGAGCCGAGCGCGGCACTGGCGGTGGCCCTTGACGTTGCCGAGGACGTCCTGCCGACCCCGATCTAGATGCAAATGGTCTTTATCTAAGACGGATTACGTGTTGGACCTTTCATAGTTGTCCGTGTCACTCTGAATCTCGTCAGATCAGAGTGTGAAGCCGATCACTGGTCTTATCTCGGCCAGTCGGCATCACAGGACTCACCTCCTGGTGAGGCGAAAGGACCTTTCATGACCTCCAGCACCGCACCGACCGAGGTGGGCTCGACCGCGAACGCGCGTCGCGCCGCCATCTCGGGTTTCGTCGGCAGCACCCTCGAGTACTACGACTTCTTCATCTACGGGTCGGCGGCCGCGCTGATCTTCCCGAAGGTCTTCTTCTCCGGCAGCACCGCGACGCTGCTGTCCATCGCGACCCTCGGTGTCGCCTACGTCGCCCGCCCACTGGGCGCGGTGATGTGGGGCCACCTCGGCGACCGGTACGGACGCAAGAACACCCTCATCGCCTGCCTGATGACCATGGGCATCTCCACCGTGCTGGTCGGCTGCCTGCCCACCTACGCCATGATCGGTGCCGCCGCGCCGATCATCCTCGTCGGCCTGCGACTCGTGCAGGGAATCTCGGCGGGTGGTGAGTCCCCCGGGTCCTCGGCGCTGACGCTCGAGCACGCACCGGAACACCGTCGCGCATTCTTCACGTCGTTCACCATGAGCGGCATCATGTTCGGCATCGTGATCTCCAGCTGTGTCTTCGTTCCCGTTGCCGCACTGCCTGATTCGGCTCTCTACAGCTGGGGCTGGCGCATCCCGTTCCTGCTGTCCATCGTCGTGATGGGTGTCGGACTCTGGCTGCGGCGCAAGCTCGAAGAGCCCGAGGTGTTCGAGGAGATCATGGAGCACGACGAGACCGCCGGCGTTCCGTTGGTGGCGATGGTGCGCTCGCACTGGCGCACCGTGATCCGGGTCAGCCTGAGTGCGACCTTCGCCATGATCAACACCATCGTCAACGTGTTCGCCCTCGCGTACGCCGTCGAGGTGGCGGGTGTGCACAAGTCCACGATGCTGTGGGCCATCGCCGCCGCGAACTTCGTCGCCGTCATCACCCAGCCGCTCTACGGCATGCTCGCCGACCGGATCGGCCGCAAGCCGGTGTTCGTCTTCGGTGCGATCGGTGCCGGCGCGATGATCTTCGCGTTCTTCCACGCCATCGGCACCGGCAACGTCCCGCTGATCTTCTTCACCGGAATCGTGCTCATCGGCCTGTTCTACGCGATGCCCAACGGCGTCTACCCGGCCTACTTCCCGGAGCAGTTCCCGGCCAAGGTGCGCTACACCGGCATGGCCGTCAGCCTGATGCTCGGTCTGCTGGCCGCCGGCTTCACTCCCGCCATCGCGCAAGCCCTGACCGACGGTGACACCGCCAACTGGACCCCGGTCGCGGTGATGTGCCTGGTCTTTGCCCTGATCTCGGCGCTTGCCGCCCTGACCGGACCGGAGACCTACCGGACACCGACCGCCGACCTCGGTAAGAAGCACCTCGGCACCAAGCGCAGCCGCAAGAACGCCGAGACCAACTCGCAGGTGAGCGCGTTCATCGAGCGCGTGTCCTGAGCCGGCTGTCCGTCGAGCACCCCCAACCATCTCTTCGAGGAGTCATCGTGAGCACGTCACCGAAGCTGCGGATCGGCCTCATCGGCGCCGACATCGCCACCTCGATGTCGCCGGCACTGCACACCGCCGAGGCCGACGCACTCGGCATCGCCGACTACCGCTACGAGCTCATCGACCTGCCGGCCGACGCCGACCCACAGGCCGCGATGCGCACCGCGGTCGCCGACGGCTTCACCGGATTCAACGTGACCCACCCGTTCAAACAGGTGATCATGGGGGCGCTCGACGGACTCAGCGACTCCGCACGCATCCTCGGCGCGGTCAACACGATCGTCGTGTGTGACGGAAAGCTGTTCGGCCACAACACCGATCACACCGGGTTCGGTACCGCACTGGCCACCGGCCTGCCGGGCGCGGTTCTCGATCGCGTCCTGCTCGTCGGGGCGGGCGGCGCCGGATCGGCGGTCGCCTTCGCCCTGGCCCACGCCGGTGTCGGCCACCTGACCATCGGCGACGTCGATCCCGCCCGCGCCGCGGATCTTGCTGTGCGGGTGGCCGAATCGGTGCCGACGACGGTGGCCACGGGGCGCGGCGTGGACGACCTGTCCGGCGTCATCGCCGATGCCGACGGTGTCGTCAACGCGACGCCGATCGGCATGGTCGGTCACCCCGGGACACCGATCCCGACCACGGCACTGCGCCCCGAACTCTGGGTCGCCGACATCATCTACCGGCCGCTGCGCACCGAATTGATCTCGGCCGCAGAGCGATCCGGTTGCCGGGTGCTCGACGGCGGGCAGATGCTGGTCGCGCAGGCGGCCGCCTCGTTCGATCTGTTCACCGGCCGCCACGCCGATCTCGGGCGGATGCGCGCCCATCTCGCGGACCTGCTGGCGCATCGCGTCGCCGCCTGAACCCCGCCATCTCGCCACGCCATCGCTCCACACCCTTCTCGCCACGCCATCACTCCACACCCATCTCGCCACCCAGTCACGGTCCAGCCCGAAAGGACATCATGCTCACGCCTGCGTTCGCCCAACCGCTCATGCTGGGAAACGTGCAGTTGCGCAACCGATTCGTCTCGGCCCCCATGGAACGCAACTACTGCGACGCCGATGGGATCCTGACCGACCACTACGTCGACTATCTCGAACGCCGTGCCGCCGGCGGCGCCGCCCTCGTGTTCACCGAGGCCAGCTACGTCCGCGCCGACGGCAAGGGCCGCATCCGGCAGATGGGGATCGACGACGACGCGCAGATCCCACAGCTCACCACGCTCGCACGGGCGATCCACCGGCACGGGTCACTGCTCGGCGTCGAACTCAACCACGGTGGACGCACCGCGCAGGGTGCGGTGAGCGGATTCACGCCCGTCGCACCGAGTCCCATCCCGTGCGAGGTCGTCGGCGGTGAGATGCCCACCGAACTCGACGACGACGACATCGAACACATCATCTCCTGCTTCGGTGACGCCGCCACCCGATGCGCGGCAGCCGGCGTCGACGTCCTCTCGCTGCACGGCGGACACGGCTATCTCATCCACCAATTCCTCTCGCCCGCATACAACAAGCGCACCGACGAATGGGCCGACCCGGTCCGCTTCGTCAACGCGGTCATCGACGACATCCGCACCAAGGCGCCGGATCTCGCTCTGGGCCTGCGGTTCTCGGCCTTCGAAGGCGTCGACGGCGGACTCGACGCGGCCACGACGCGGCAACGCATCGACGCCATCGACACCGACCGGCTCGACTTCCTGGACGTCTCGGCCGGCAACTACGAAGCCGGACAATGGATCATCCAGCCAGGGGAGTGGGATCGCGGACTGCTCGCACCGTATGCCGAACCGTATCGCCGCGACCTGGACCTCCCGATCGGCGTCGCCGGACGCATCTCCACCCCGGAGATCGCCGACGAGATCATCGCCTCGGGCCGTGCGGATTTCGTGAGTCTGGCCCGGACCCTGCACGCCGACCCGGACTTCCCACGGCGAGCCATCGCCGGCGAACGCTACCGGCCGTGCATCGCCTGCAACTACTGCATCGACAGCCTCGCCGCCGGCGCCGTGCCGTGTTCGGTCAACCCGTGGGTGGGTCGGGAGGCCGAACAGCCGTCGACGCCGGCGGAGAACATGATTCGAGTCGCGGTGGTGGGCGCCGGGCCCGGCGGGCTCGCCGTCGCACGTGAACTCGCCGTCGGCGGCCACACCGTGGAGATCTTCGACCGGCGTGAGTACCCGGGTGGGGACTTCGCGCTCGCCGCCGAACTGCACGAATACCCGGAGTACCGGCGCATCCTCGACTGGTACATCGCCGAACTCGCAGATCTCGACGTCCCGCTCCACCTCGGCGCCGACGTCACCGCCGACACGCTGCGCGGGCGCGGACACGACGCGATCGTGCTCGCCACCGGTGGGCGCGGGCCGGCGGTCGAACTGTCCGGCGCCGACACCCGTACGGTGCGGGACATCCGGGACTTCCTGCGCGACAAGTCCACACCACCGGCGGGCATCACCATCTTCGGCGCCGACCGGGAGGCCGCCGCGGTGGCCGACGACCTGGTGGTCAAGGGCACCCGCGTGGTGATGATCGCGCCCCAGGCGCAGATCGCGCAGGACGTGGGCCGGCGTGCCAAGATCGTCATGCTGCCGCGACTTTCCGCCAGCGTGGCGCTCACCGCTCACCTGTCGGCGACCGTCACCCGGGTGGCCGCCGACCGGGTCGAGATCCGCGACGACGCCGGCACCCGCTGGATCGACGCACCCGGCGAACTGCTGATCTCGCACGGCATCGAACCCGACACGCGGCTGCTCGCCGACATGCGTTCCCTCGCACCACGACTCGGCGTACACACCGTCGGCGATGCCAGCGGAGACGGCGGTTCCATCCAGGCGGCCGCCCTCACCGCGACGCATGTCGCCGAGGAGATCACCCAAGCCGCCACCCGGTCTGCTGTCGCCGCCAGCGCCTGAAACCACTTCGAAGGAGACACCTTTCATGCTGCGCATCGGAATCGTCGGCTGCGGCAAGATCGCCCGCAATCACGTCCACGCCTTCGGCGCCCTCGACGACGTGGACGTCGTCGCCTGCTGTGACACCGATCCCGCCCGTGCCCGAGACTTCGCCGACGCCAACGGGATCGAGCACGCATGTGCGTCGACCACCGAGATGTTCGCGCTCGATCTCGATGCGGTCACCGTCTGCACCCCGCATCCCACCCACGAGGCGGTCGTCGTCGAAGCGGCCGCACAGGGTCTGCATGTGTTGTGCGAGAAGCCGATCGCCGTCGACCCCGATGCCGCGGACCGGATGATCGCGGCCACCGAGCAGGCCGGCGTCACCTTCGGCGTCATGTTCCAGCGACGTCTCTGGCCGGCCGCGCAGCGGATCAAGGACGCGATCGCCGACGGCACCCTCGGCCGGCCGGTGCTCGGCGAGGTGTCGGTGCTGCTGCACCGACCGTCGAGCTACTACTCGGCCGACGCCTGGCGGGGCAGCTGGCAGACCGACGGCGGCGGTGTACTGATGACCCAGGCCATCCACCAGATCGATCTGCTGCAGTGGTTCCTGGGGCAACCCGTCTCGGTGACCGGCCACATTCGCACCCACTTCCACGGTGAGCACATCGAGACCGAGGACTCCGCATCCGCGGTGATCGCATTCTCCTCGGGTGCCACCGCCACCGTCACCGCGACCACCGGCGCCAATCACAACCTCGGCAACCGGGTCACCGTCATCGACGAGACCGGCGCGATCGCGAGTGTCCTCGAATTCCCCGAGGGCGCAGAAGGAGTCAACGAACTCTGGACGGTGCCCGGCGAGGTGTCGCTGGGGACACCGTATTCGGTGGACGTCGATGCCCGGCCCGACATCGCCGACATCAACGCCGGACTCGTCGACTTCCACACGCAGCAGGTGCAGGATTTCGCCGACGCCATCCGCACCGGCCGCGAACCGGTCGTCACCGGCCGCGACGCCCGCACCTCGCTGGTCATCGTCGCCGCCATCTACGAATCATCCCGCACCGGACGCCCCGTGGACGTCAGCTCCCTGAGCCCGTCGACCGGCGCCGCGCTTGAAGGAGCATCCGCATGACCACCGACACCCTCACCTACGACGTCGTCGTCATCGGCTCCGGCGCCGGCGGACTGTCGGCCGCCGTGACCGCCGCCCGCGGCGGGGCGTCGGTCCTCGTCGTCGAGAAGGCCGACACCTGTGGTGGTGCCACCGCGTGGTCCGGCGGTTGGATGTGGGCGCCGCGCAACCTCTTCGCCCTCGCCGACGGCGTCGTCGAGGACCGCAGCGAACCGCGCCGCTATCTGGAGAACCGTCTCGGCGAGAACTTCGACGCCGCCAAGGTCGATGCGCTGATCGACGGCGCACCGGAGATGGTCGAGTTCTTCGAGAACCACACCGCACTGCAGTTCGTGCCCGGCGCGGCCATCGCCGACATCCACGGCGACACCCCGGGCGCCGGCACCGGACACCGGTCGGTTGCGCCGAAACCCGTGAGTCTGCGCACACTCGGTCCCGACGTCGCCCGCCTGCTGCGACGCCAACTCTACGAAACCTCGTTCCTGGGCATGGGTATCATGGCCGGCCCGGACCTGCAGGCCTTCCTGCACAGCACCCGATCGGCGAAGGCGTTTCGCCACTGCGCCGTTCGTGTGTCCAAGCACATGGTCGACCTCGCGACGAAGCGCCGCGGCCAGCAACTCGTCAACGGCACCGCGCTCGTCGGCCGTCTGCTGCGCTCCGCGCTCGACGAGGGCGTGAAGATCCAGACCGGCACGGCCGCAACCGCACTCGTCACCGACTCGGGCGGTCGGGTGACCGGCGTCCGGCTGCAGGGGCCGGACAACGCCTACACGGTGGGCGCCCGCGCCGGAGTCGTCCTGGCCACCGGTGGCTTCACCCACGACCTCGACCGGCGCCGCGAACTCTTCCCGCGCCACCCCGGTGAGACCGAACACTGGACGCTCACCCCGCCGACCACCACCGGCGACGGCATCACCCTCGGCGAGTCGGTCGGCGGACGACTCGACACCGGCGTGGCGTCGCCGGTCGCCTATTGCCCGGTGTCCCTGGTGCACTACCGCAACGGCAGGACCGGCGTGTTCCCGCACATCCTCGACCGCGGAAAGCCCGGGGTCATCGGGGTTTTGGCGGACGGCCGGCGATTCGTCAACGAGGCGTTGGGGTATCACGACTACACCCTCGCCATGGTCGACAAGGTGCCCGACGGGCACGAGGTGTGCTCCTGGCTGATCGCCGATGCGCGCTATCTCCGCTATCTGCCGCTGGGCATGAGCAAACCGTTCCCGATCCCCACCTGGCCCTATCTGAGATCCGGCTACCTGAGCCGGGGCGCCACCCTGCGCGAGTTGGCCGCGGCCATCGGCGTCGACCCCGACGGTCTGGAGAAGACGGTCGCCGCGTTCAACGAAGGTGCCCGCGACGGCACCGACCCCGAATACGGTCGTGGGACAACACCGTTCACCAAGGGCTCCGGCGATCCCGACAACCCGTGGCCCAATCCCTCACTGGCCCCGATCGAACACGGACCCTTCTACGCGGTCAAGGTGGTGCCCGGCAGCTTCGGCACCTTCGCCGGGCTCGTCACCGACGCCGAATCCCGGGTGCTCGACGCCGCGGACCGGCCCATCGCGGGCCTGACCGCCGTCGGCGTGGATCAGTCCAGCGTCATGGGCGGGCACTATCCGTCCGGCGGCATCAACCTCGGGCCCGCGATGACCTTCGGTCACCTCGCCGGCCGTCGACTCGCACAGGAGGCGAAAGAACTGTGACCGCAACACGATTGGGACTTGCCGCACTCACCGTCCTGGACACCGCGCCGATGGCGCAGGTCGCCCTGGCCGAACGGCACGGCTTCGACACCATCGGCATCCGGCTGCTGCCCGCCGCTCCCGGAACCACCGCCTACCCGGTGCATCGGGACCCGACGGCGCTGACCGAGCTGCGGCACCGCCTCGACGACTCGTCGGTGGACCTGTTCGACATCGAGATCATCCGGCTCGGAGCCGACTTCGAGGTCGCCGACTACGAAGCCGTCCTCGCGGCCGGAGCCGAACTCGGCGCGAAAGCGGTCCTCGTCGGCGGTGACGATCACGATCGGGTCCGGCTCGCCGACTCGTATGCGCAGCTCGCGCAGGCATGTGCCGCCTACGGACTCGTCGCCAGCCTCGAGTTCATGCCGTGGACGGCGGTGCCCGACGCCCGTGCCGCGGTTGAGATCGTCGCGGCGGCAGACGGTCCCGGACGCAGTGTGCTGATCGATGCGTTGCACGTGGACCGGTCCGCGACCACCCTCGACGACCTCGCCGCCATCCCGCGCGACTGGCTGCACTACGCGCAGCTCTGCGACGGGCGGATGCCGCGCCCGACCGACGACGCGGAGATGATCCGGCAGGCCCGGGAAGAGCGGCTGCCGGCCGGCGAGGGCGGCATCGATCTCGCCGGTATCTGGGCGACGCTGCCCGCCGGACTGCCGGTCAGCATCGAACTGCCCAACGAACCGCGCCGACGTGCCGTCGGCACCGAGGCCTGGCTCGACCATCTCGTCGCGACCGCCGCGGACCTGGTCGCGATGGAGGCGGTCAGCGGGACCTGACCCGACGAATCCCGCTGTCGGCCAGGGTGTTGCCGACGAAATCCAGCACCGACGACTGCCACAGGCCGATGTGATCGAGCATCGCGTGGTTGCCGTCCGGGACGGGAACGAACACGGCGTCGACGCCGCGACCCGCGAGTTCGACGATGCCCTTCGCGGTGCGCGGCGCCAGCGTTCGTTCGTCGGCGGTGCCGTGCATGGCCACGACCCGAACACCGGGATGGATGAACCGCCAGTCGGCGTACTGCCACCACGGTGCCAGGGCCAGCAGCCCGACGACCCGCGGATCGTCGGCGAGTTGTGCCCCGACACGACCACCCATCGAATGTCCGATCGCCACCACCGGCACCCCGGGATACTCCCGCGTGAGGTCGTCGAGCGCTTTGCGGGCATACGGCATCGGACTGGCCTGTCCGCCATTCCAGCCGTACACCCGGTAGCGGACCTGCCGTACCCGAACCCGGCGGCGGTAGCGGGCCCGGATCGACCAGGTGAACGGATACATCCGCAACGCCGCGGGCTGGGTCGGGCGGAAACGTGCATAACTGCGGTCGGTGCCGCCCGGCAGCACCAGGACGAGGAGCTCGGGCTCGGCCGGTTCACGTCTGCGCACAAGGCTCACGGTAACTGTTCGTTCGTAGTGCCCCATCGGATCGGGGTTGCGGTGGCAGAATTGCGCCCATGGCACATCCACGAGCTGGAACACCCGCGCTTCCCGAGGATCTGATCGATGTGGCCGCCGTCGAGCAGGCCTACTACGACAAGGTGCCCGACCCGGAGGACCCGATGCAGCAGGTGCTGTTCGGGACATCCGGCCATCGAGGTTCGAGCCTGGACACCGCCTTCAACGAGGCCCACATCCTGGCGACGACCCAGGCCATCGCCGAATACCGGATGAGCGTCGGCATCACCGGGCCGTTGTTCATCGGCTTCGACACCCACCTGCTGTCCATCCCCGCGTGGCGCAGCGCGCTCGAGGTGCTCGTCGCCAACGAGGTCACCACCTACATCGCCGAGAACGAAAAGTTCACTCCCACACCGGCAGTCAGTCACGCCATCCTGAAGTTCAACCGGGAGAATTCGGGCGTCCTCGCCGACGGCATCGTCGTGACGCCGTCGCACAACCCGCCACGCGACGGCGGCTTCAAATACAACCCGCCCAACGGCGGTCCCGCCGACACGTCGATCACCGGGTCGATCCAGCGGCGGGCGAACGAACTACTCGCCAACAAACTCGACGGTGTCAAACGCATCCCGTTCGAGCAGGCCCGCCGCAGCGAGTACATCCACGACTACCCGTACACCGCCATCTACGTCGACCACCTGAAGGACGTCATCGACATGACCGCCATCAGGGAGGCCGGGGTGCACATCGGCGCCGACCCGCTCGGCGGCGCGTCGGTGGGGTACTGGGCGGAGATCGGCGACCGGTACAACCTGCCGAACCTGACCGTGGTCAACCCGACCGTCGACCCGACCTTCCGATTCATGACGCTCGACACCGACGGCAAGGTTCGCATGGACTGCTCGTCACCCAACGCGATGGCGTCGCTCATCTCCGCGCGCGACAAGTACGACATCGCCACTGGCAATGACGCCGACTCCGATCGCCACGGCATCGTCACGCCGGACGGCGGACTGATGAACCCGAACCACTATCTGGCCGTGGCCATCGAGTACCTGTTCACCCACCGCTCCGGGTGGAGCCCGGAGGCCGCCGTCGGCAAGACGCTGGTGTCGTCGTCGCTGATCGACCGGGTGGTCGCCGGTATGGGACGGCGCCTCTACGAGGTGCCGGTCGGATTCAAGTGGTTCGTCGACGGACTGCTCGACGGCAGCATCGCGTTCGGCGGTGAGGAGAGCGCCGGCGCGTCGTTCCTGACCTTCGACGCCAAGCCGTGGACCACCGACAAGGACGGCATCATCCTGGCCCTGCTGGCCTCGGAGATCCTGGCCAAGACCGGCGAGTCGCCGTCGCAGCGGTATCGGACGCTGGCCGACAAGTACGGCGAGAGCGCGTATGCGCGTGTCGACGCGCCGGCCACCCGGGCGCAGAAGGCGCTGCTCGGCAAGCTGTCGGCCGATCAGGTCAGGGCCACCGAACTCGCCGGTGAACCGATCACCGCGATCCTCACCGAGGCGCCCGGGAACGGGGCGCCGATCGGCGGTCTGAAGGTGACCACCGAGAACGCATGGTTCGCGGCACGGCCGTCGGGGACCGAGGACGTCTACAAGATCTACGGCGAGTCGTTCAAGGGAGCCGACCACCTCCGCGAGGTGCAGTCGGAGGCGCAGGAGTTGGTGGACTCGGTCCTGGTCTAGTGCGCTCGCTAGTCTGTTTCTCGTGCCGAGCAACACGTCGAAGTATCAGCCACGAGCCACCTCGAGCCGCGCCACCTACATCCTCGCAGGTGCGGCCGTTCTGATCATCGCCGCGCTGGTGATCGGCGGGGTGGTGTGGAACAGCCAGCGCGACAAGGGAACCGTGGACGAGGCGGTGCTCAACGACAACGCGGCACTGATCATCGGCGCGGCGTCGGCACCGCAGACCATCGATGTCTTCGAGGACTTCATGTGCCCCTACTGCCGTGAGTTCGAGCAGCAGTCGGGGGCGGCGATGAGCAAGGCCGTCGACGACGGCAAGCTGCGGGTGCGCTATCACATGCTGACGTTCCTGAACAAGATGTCCGCATCGGGCGACTATTCGTCGCGGGCGGCCGGTGCCGCGCAGTGCGTCGGCGAAGCGGAGAGCAAGGACATATTCCTCAAGTTCCACGCGGCGCTCTTCGAGAACCAGCCCAAGGAGAACGGCGACAGCGATCTGAGCAACGCCGAGATGGCCACGATCGCCGCCCAGCAGGGTGCCTCTGCGGCGACACAGAAATGCATCACCGACGGGTCGATGGTCGAACAGGCCAACGTCGCGGCGGCGCAATCGCAGAATCAGCTGTCCAAGGCGCTCGGCGGCCAGGCGTCGACGCCGACCGTGCTGTCCGCGGGCGAGCCGGTGCCCGACATCATGAACGGCACCGCCTGGCTCGACAAGCTGTTGTCGGACAAGAACTGACGGCAGCGTGCGGACGCGCAAAGCACATCTGCGGCCGCTCGGCCCGATGGTTGTGGCGAGCGTGATCCTGCTCGGGGTGAGCGGCTGCGGCGGTGAGCAGGGCAGCGGCGGGACGGGTCTGCCCGGCGCGGGTCAGGTGTCCTCGGCCACGGGTGCACCGACGAGACCGCCATCCGGGGCCGCGGATGGTCTTCCGCTGGTCCCGGTCGAACTCACCGTCGCCACCGGTGCATCCCCGGGCAGGGCCGCCGGCCGCTCGCTCAACGTGCCGAACGGCTGGCGCGCCGAGGTGTGGGCCGACGTACCGGGGGCCCGGCTGGCGGCCTGGGCACCCGACGGACGGCTGATCGTCTCGACCGGACGGCGGGGTGTCCTGGCCGTGCTGACCCCCACCTCGGACGGTCGGGCACCGACGGTGACGACCATGCTCGACGGCCTCGACGGCCCGCAGGGTGTCGCGTTCACGAAGCGCGACGGCCGCGACGTTCTCGTCGTCGGCGAGGAAACCCGGATCGTCACATGGGACTATGCCGGTGGTGCGCTGTCGAATCGTCGGGTGCTGATCGACGGGTTGCCGTCCTCCGGCCACGGCGGCAAGGCCGTCGTCGTCCGCGACGGAGTTGTCTACTACAGCCTCGGTTCGAGCTCGAACCGCGATCCGGGGGACCGGACATCGAGTCCGCAGCGTGCCGTCGTCGCCCGCATCGGCCTCGACGCGTCCGACAACCGGGTTGTCGCGCGCGGTGTCCGCAACGGTTTCGGGCTCGCCGTCGCGCCGGACGGCACCCTGTTCGTCGCCGTCAACCAGGCCGACAACCAGCCCTACCCGTTCCGGGACGGCACCGACCGGTACGGACAGACGGTGCGCGAGTACATCAACGAGAATCCGGTCGAGCAGGTCACCCGCATCACCGACGGCGCCGACCTGGGCTGGCCCTACTGCATTCCCGACACCCGCAACAGCCCCGACAATCGTGATCTGCCGTTCGTCCCCGACCCGGTCAACAACCCCGACGGCCGGGCGTTGGACTGCGACTCGCTGCCGCGCACGATGCTCGGCCTGCCCGCGCACAGCGCGCCGCTGGGACTCGCATTCACCACCGGCACCCCGGTGGCGGCGGTGCTCGGTACCGGAGCTTTGATCACCGCTCACGGTTCCTGGAACCGGCAGCCACCCCGCCCGCCGTACGTCGCCTACAGCCGGTGGGATCCGGCCACCGAGACACTCGGCGCCGCAACCGAACTCGTCACCGGCTTCCAGAACGGTGACGGGACCCGATGGGGTCGGGCGGTGACCGCGATCCCCGGGCCCGACGGCGCCGTCTACGTCACCGACGACTCGGCGGGGCTCGTCTATCGGATCACGCCGCAGTGACGTCCTGCATCACTGCTCGGCGACGTGACCGTCCACGACGCGCCACTCCCGGTTCGTCCGCACCGTGGCCAGCATCCGCCGATCGTGCGTGACCAGCAACAGCACCCCGTCGAAGGACTCCAGCGCCGATTCGAGTTGCTCGATGGCAGGCAGGTCGAGGTGGTTGGTCGGTTCGTCGAGCACCAGGACGTTGGTTCCGCGGGCCTGCAACAGCGCCAGGGCCGCACGCGTGCGCTCACCCGGCGACAGGTCGGCGACCGGGCGTCCGACGTGGTCGGCGCGCAGACCGAACTTCGCCAACAGCGTGCGGACCTCGGCGGGCGTGAAATCGGGGACCAGGTCGCCGAATCGCTCGGCCAGCGGTCGAGTGCCCGCGAATTGCTCACGTGCCTGGTCGATTTCGCCGATGGCGACGTTGGCACCGAGTTGCGCGGTCCCGTCGTCGGGCTCGATCCGGCCGAGCAGCGCCTTGAGCAACGTCGACTTCCCGGCCCCGTTCGGGCCGGTGATGCTGATCCGGTCACCCGAGTTCACCTGCAGTGACAGCGGTCCGAGGGTGAAATCTCCCTGCCGCACAACAGCATTGTTGAGGGTCGCGACAACCGAACTAGGTCGTGGCGCGGACCCGATGGTGAACTCGAGGACCCACTCCTTGCGGGGTTCGGCGACCTCCTCGAGACGGGCGATCCGACTCTCCATCTGGCGGACCTTCTGCGCCTGCTTCTCGCTCGATTCGGTTGCCGCGCGGCGTCGGATCTTGTCATTGTCCGGCGCCTTGCGGATCGCGTTGCGCACACCCTGACTCGACCACTCGCGCTGCGTCCGGGCACGCGCCACCAGATCCGCCTTCTTCTCGGCGAACTCCTCGTACTCTTCGCGCCGGTGCCGGCGCGCCACCTCACGCTCTTCGAGATAGCTCTCGTATCCGCCGCCGAACACGGTGTTGGTGTGTTGCGCCAGATCCAGTTCGACGACGCGGGTCACGCTGCGCGCCAGGAACTCCCGGTCGTGGCTGACCAACACCACTCCGCCGCGCAGGCCGCGGATCAGGCCCTCGAGACGGCGCAGACCGTC
Organism: Gordonia sp. NPDC003424; assembly: GCF_053588655.1. Lineage (NCBI taxonomy): Bacteria > Bacillati > Actinomycetota > Actinomycetes > Mycobacteriales > Gordoniaceae > Gordonia > Gordonia sp. NPDC003424. The sequence goes on along the minus strand of NZ_JBSFQJ010000008.1, from coordinate 35,171 downwards.
GAGGTCGAGGTCGTTGGTCGGTTCGTCGAGCAACACGATGTCGAACCGCGAACACAGCAGCGCGGCCAGGCCGACACGGGCGGCCTGACCGCCGGACAGTCCGGTCATCAACGCCGACTCGGGCGCCACGGCCCCGGCATCGAGGCCCAGATCCGCGAGCACTCCCGGCAGCCGATCCTCGAGGTCGGCGGCACCGGTCGCCATCCAGTGGTCGAGGGCGGCGGCATAGACGTCGGCGGGGTCGTCGGCACCCGGGCGAGCAGGCGGATCGGCGAGCGCAGCGGCCGCCGCGTCCATCGCCGCGGTCGCCGCGGCGCATCCGGTGCGACGTGCGACGTACTGCCCGACGGTCTCGCCGACGATCCGTTCATGTTCCTGCGGTAACCAGCCGACGAACGCATCCGCTGGAGACCGGGTCACCGAACCGTCCAGCGGAGCGAGGTCGCCGGCGAGGATGCGGAGCAGCGTCGACTTTCCGGCACCGTTGGCGCCCACGACACCGACCACGTCGCCGGGGGCGACCGTCAGGTCGAGATGGTCGAACAGCACGCGGTGCGTGTAGCCGCCGGCGACGTCCTTGGCGACCAGAGTGGCGGTCATGGTGTCCATCGTCGCACTCGTGCGTGCACCGGCATCACCGGTAGGTCACCACGAGCGGCGCATGATCGGACAGACGTTCGCCGGGCGTCGGCTCCTTGTCCACGACGACGTCGACAGCGCGGCGGGCCAGGCCGGGTGTCGCGAGTTGGTGATCGACCCGCCAGCCCACGTCCTTGGTGAACGACTGTCCCGCCCAGCTCCACCAGGTGAGTGGACCCGGACGGTCACCGTGGACCTGTCGGACCACGTCGACGAGCCGGCGGGTGCCGAGAATCGTGCCGAACCACTCGCGGTCGGTCGGCAGGAACCCGTCCATGGTGCGCGCGGCGCGCCAGTTGGTCACGTCGTGCGGGGTGTGCGCGATGTTCAGATCACCGACGAGGAGGAAGTCGCGGCCCTCGCGCAGCGCCGCGAGGCGGTTGCGGTTCACCTCGCGGGCGAACGCCGCGAGGAACCGCTGCTTGCGTTCGTACTTCACCCCGCCGTCCGGCTGTTCCCGCATCGATCCGGGGCGTTGGAGGTGCGCAGGCAGTCCGCCCTTCGGGAGATACAGGCATGCCACCGTCACGGGGCGGTCGGCCAGGTCGACCTCGATGTATCGGCCCTGCGCGGCGAACTCGCCGAGTCCGCGTGCCCGGGGCGGGTGGCTCACCCACGTCCGCACCGCGGCGGCCGGCCCTCGTGTCAGCACGGCCACGCCGTTGCGGCCGGCCACCGACCCGATGTCGGTCGTCACCGAGTAGCCGGGGAAGACTCCCACTTCGGATGCGGGACAACGGAGTTCCTGCAGCGCGAGCACATCGGGCGAGCGCGCTGCCAGCCAGCGGTCGAAGCCGCGACGACGCGCCGCCCGGATTCCGTTCACATTGAAGGTGGCGACCGTGAAGGAATCAGCGACGGGCGGGGCCATGGGCAACACTGTGCCGGAGTCGCCGGATCGGCGTCGCATGTGGGCTCGCTTCGGTTCGGCGACGTCGGCCGATGTCGCATTCCCGAGATGAGGTGGCGACGTCGCTGAAACGACGAAACCCGCTCCGAGCAGGTCGGAACGGGTGTCGATTGTGGAGCTAAGGGGACTCGAACCCCTGACCCCCACACTGCCAGTGTGGTGCGCTACCAGCTGCGCCATAGCCCCGTATTCGGTTGTCGCTCGTTTCGAGCGCAAAGGCGAAACTACACCATGGCTGTGTGGGCAGCCAAATCCCCTGGCTGTCACCCGGCATTCACCGAGTTGCCACGCGAGTTGCGCCGCCTCGCGGGCGTCGTGTTCGGCGAGTTCCATGCCGAGGCCTGCGGAACAACCGCAGTGCTTCCCACTGACGAGCGACGTGAATCGGTAAAAGTACCGATGTCCGCTGTGAGGTTCGCGTCCATTCTTTCCGTACCCGATCGACGGGTCCACCCATTCCGACGCGGCAAGGAACACACCATGACTTCACGAACCGGATACATCTGGAACACCCTGTACGGCTGGGCCGACACCGGCAGCGGCGGTTTGTTCCCGGCCAGCGTCGACACATTGACGCAGCCGATCAGCCATCACGTGGCGCACCCCGATACCAAGCGTCGGCTGCACGAGCTGATCTCCGCATCGGGGCTGATCAAGTCGCTCACCCAACTCGAACCCGCACCGGCCGGCAAGGACGATGTGCTCCGCGTCCACGACGAGGCCCATTACGACCGGATTCTGGCCGAGAGCGCACTCCCGAAGGGTGGGGACGCGGGTGACGGGGTGTCCCCGTTCGGCCAGGGTGGGCACCACATCGCCCTCCTCGCCGCCGGTGGGGCCATCGAGGCCGTGCGCGCTGTTGCCGACGGCACCGTCGACAACGCCTACGCCCTGATCAACCCTCCCGGCCACCACGCCGAGCGCGCCACCGGGCGCGGCTTCTGCACGTTCAACAACGGTGCGATCGCCGCGGCGTATGCGCGTGAGGTCCTCGGCATGACTCGCGTCGCGATCGTCGATTGGGACGTCCACCACGGCAACGGTGCACAGGACATCTTCTGGGAGACGTCGAACGTTCTCAACATCTCGGTCCATCAGAATCGGTGTTTTCCGTCGAACTCCGGTTTCCGCGACGAGCGCGGTGCAGGCGACGGGTTCGGGTACACCCTGAACATTCCGTTGCCCCCGGGCGGCGGCAGCGGGGTCTACGAGTACGCGTTCGACACGGTGGTGCTCCCGGCGCTGCGCGCCTATCGACCCGAGTTGATCATCGTCGCGAGCGGCTTCGACGCCTCGATGATGGACCCGCTCTCGCGGATGATGTTGCGCAGCGAGGGATTCCGCGACCTGGCCCGCAAGATGCTCGACGTCGCGGCCGAAGTCGCCGACGGCAAGCTGGTGTGCCTGCAAGAGGGTGGCTACAGCCCCCACTACGTTCCGTTCTGTGGTCTCGCGGTCATCGAGGAACTCGCGGGCGTGTCAACCGGCACCTCCGACGCGCTGCACCCGATCCTGGCCGACATGGGCGGCGAAGAACTCCTGCCTCACGAGCGCGCCGCCGTCGACGCTGCCCGCGAACTTCTGTCCGACATCAGCTGACGTCGATCCTCACAGCGATGCCCCGCCTCGGTAGATGCGGGCGAGCTGCTCCACGGGCGCTGTCGCGGCGCCGGGGATGCAGATGCCGGAGGCCGTCGCCATCGCGGCGGCCTCCGTCCTGCGGCTCGCCCCCATCTTGGAGCGGATGCTCGACATGTGGGCGTGCACTGTCCGGACGCTCAGATCGAGCGCAGTGGCGATCTCGGCATCGGAGCGGCCGATGACCAGTCCACTCAACACCCGCACCTCCTGAAGCGTCAGATTCCAGAGGTCCGCGGCGGGCACCACTGACGCCGATATCTCGACGTCGGCGAACCCGCTGCGGCGCGCGAGGCTCACCCGCGACCACGTGCCCCGGTGGTGCCAGAGGTGGCGTAACCGGTCGGCCGGGCTGTTGACGAAGGACTCCAGGATGGCCCGAAACGCCGGGTCGCCGAGAAAGCTCAGCGCCCCCGAGTTCTGGGCATACCCATCATTCGGGTTCCACCGGAGATGAACGGACGACAGCTCCGGGCTCCCGAGCACATCGGGCTCGGCACGCAGCGCGAGCGCGAACAACCCCGACATCCCCTGTGCGAGCGCCCGCCGGTCGGTGGTGAAGACGCGGGGTTCACGCGACGAGAAATGCATGACGCCGAGATACTCGCCGCTGTCGAACAACTCGAGTGACATTCCGTCGCGATACCCGTCGGCGCCCAGATAGTCGCGGAACAGCACACTGTTGGTGAACCGATCGCTGACGTCGCCGCCGGCGTCGCTGATCGACAGCGGTAGTCGGTCAGCGGGGTTGAGTCGCGCCGTGAAACCGACTTCGTAGTCGCGGGGGAACACGTTCTGCAACGCCCAGGCCGCCGAGGCGCCGTAGCCCACGCACGACACGACGTGAGACCTCGGGCCGCGGGGTTGACGCAGGACGAGTGCGGCGTCGAACTTCATCTGGCTGCGCAATTGGACCAGGGCATTGGTGAGCCCGACGTTCGATGCACCATGTTCCAACGGGTACATGGAGTCAGCTTAGGTGGCGCGCGTCACGCTTGCCAACGCGGTTCTCACGATCCGGCCGCAACGCGGATCGTCCGGTTCCATGAGGTCTCGCCATCCCGACGGCGCTGATCACAGCGCCTGGCACAACGCCCCGGCGACCTCTGCGGGGTGGGCGAGGGCGGCCAGATGCCCACCGGGGATCAGCCGGGGCTCGACCCCGAGACGCTCGACACCGAGGCGCCGCTGAAAGTCGAGCGGGAAGAAACGGTCGTCGCGGCCGGTCACGACCGTCACCGGCGCCGGCCACTCGTCGAACGGTGTGCCGCACCCCATGATGAATTCGGACTGCTGCGGCTCGCCCTGGGAAAGTGCCTCGGCGACAACGTCATCGGGCACGTCGTGGAAGAAGTCGGCCATCACGTCGATGCCGTCGGGAAGAGTTCGCCCCTGTCGAGCCGCCAAGATCGCGCGGGCCTCAGCGGCGCCGCTGGTCGCGAACCAATGTCCCGGCGTCTCGTGGGGCAGCGGGATCATGGCGTTCAGCAGCACGATCCGACCGGCACCGAGCCGCTGCGCGAGCACCGGCGCGGTGAATCCGCCCAAGGACTGACCCACCACTACGAGATCGTCGTCGATGCCGACGGCGGCGAGTTGCTCGACGCACGCATCGACGTAGGCCGGGAAGTCGGCGGTGTCATCGTCGGCGGGCAACGACAGCGAGACGGCGCGATGCCCGAGACCGATCAACTCGGGCACCACCCGGTGCCAGTACCACGCGCTGCCACCGGCGCCGGGGATCAGCGCGAAGAGCGCCATGCCCTCGCCGCCACGACCGGGGTCACCGCAGCCGGAGTCACTGCAGCGGGAGTCACCGAGGTGATCAGTGGGCGGCCTCGAACGCCTCGATCACGCTCAGCGGGATGCGACCGCGCTCACTGACGTCGTGGCCGTTGTTGATCGCCCATTCGCGAATGGCCTTGGTCTGTTCCTTGCTGCGGGTGCCGTTGGTCGCGACGACACGCTTCACACCGCGCGACGACGTGACTCGCGAAACGTCCATATATTTCGCCAGGGAATCGCGGAACTGTGCGGCGTGCTTCGCCGAGGTGTCGAATTCGTAGGTCTTGCCGTCGAGTGACCAACGCACGGTTTCGTAATCGTCGAGAACCTTGCCGTCGATGTCGTCAATGACCTGAACGATTTCCTTCTTCGCCATGGTGAACTCCTTGTTCTGTCGAGAGAATCGGTTTCCGACGGGTATGGATCACGCTTATGGGTTGCGTGGATCAACTTTTCCGGACTTTAGTCGTTGGCACATGATAGCCGGAAAATTGTGAGCAGTTGCTGAGAGGGTGACCATTCCACAAGGTATGTTGATTTCGTAAGTTATGTGAACAATGAATAGCCGTGGATATTTCCGCGATCAGGAAGTCGGTCGTGTGGTGGTCGGCGTTTCCGGTGGGCCGTCGATTGTTGGCGTTATCGAATCGGTGGTTTCGGTTTCCGATATCCCCACCAATGACGCCGGAGCCCGGTCCGTGGCATTGATCGTGCGGTAAACCGTTGCGGTGACTGCGAATCCGGTGTTGGAGTGGGAATCGAGGCAGAACAATCCCGAGGTGTCGGCGAGGCAGGAAAACCGCGATATCGAAATGGTGTGCCCGTAGTCGAGGATTGAACTGCGGAACAGAACGGGATGAAGATCGGCGCATGCGCCGTGCCGGGGACCCTCGGTGCTCAGGGTCACAAGATTGGCCGCCCACGTACACGCCGTCGGCGTGTCGGATGGTCGCCGTCCGGCAGGTGATTGGGTGTTCAGGCGGCAGGCGAGGCTCCGAGAGCCATTTGTGCCGACCGAACAGTTGATCGCGCGGTCGGCTGTGGAGAAGTGATAGCCGGATACGTTCTGGAGTCGGGAATTCGGTGTGACCGATCCTTGGCGATAGCGCGAATTGTCGACGCGCGGGGCCAACGCGATCACTCGTCCGATTGTCCAATCCGGCAAGTCCGGCGCCACGCCGGTGTCGGAAATGTCGTCGGGAGTCGAAGTCGTGGTCTCCGGGGCGGATTCTGTCGAGAGCACATCGGTGGGTGGCAGGACGATTTGTGACGGCCGGGTATCCGTCGACAGGGAGCACGCCGTGGCCATCGCGGCGACGATGACGGTCAGCATCGCAGCGGCACCGATGCGCGCCGACCGGCCGCGGACGTGTCCGTACCCTTGCACTGTGTCGACCCCCAAGATCGTGTTGTTCTACGTGTTCACACCCCTGCCCGACCCCGACGCCATCCGGCTGTGGCAGCAGGCCCTGTGTGAACAGCACGACCTGACGGGCCGGATCATCGTGTCACCCCACGGGATCAACGCGACGGTCGGTGGCGACATCACCCGGGTGAAACGCTACGTCAAGGCCACCCGCGGGTATCCCGCGTTCAAGAATGCGGACATCAAATGGTCGGACGGGACCGGGCACGATTTCCCCCGGTTGTCCGTGCGCGTCCGCCCCGAGATCGTCACGTTCGGCGTGCCGGACGAAGTGCGGGTGACCGCCGACGGCGTCGTCGGCGGAGGCGATCACCTCACGCCGGCCCAGGTACACGACCTCGTCGATCGTCGCGGGGACGACGTCGTGTTCCTCGACGGCCGCAACAACATCGAGGCGCAGCTCGGCCGGTTCGCCGGGGCGGTGGTGACCGAGGCGCAGAGCACCCGCGACTTCGTGCCGATCCTCGACAGTGGCGCGCTCGATCACCTCAAGGATCGTCCCGTCGTGACCTATTGCACCGGCGGTGTGCGGTGCGAGGTGCTGAGCAGTCTCATGCGTGCCCGCGGGTTCGGCGAGGTCTACCAGATCGACGGCGGCATCGTCCGGTACGGCGAGGAGTTCGGTGACGACGGGCTGTGGGAGGGGTCGCTCTACGTCTTCGACGAGCGGATGACCGTCGACTTCTCCGATCATGCGAAGGTCGTCGGGACGTGCGCGAGATGTGGTGCGGCCACCAACGGCGTCGCGAACTTTCCGGATGCCCTCGGCCGCGAACTCGCCGTCCTGTGCCCCGACTGTCAGACGGCAGTCGCGCGATGACGGGTCGCGACCCGGTCCCGGTGGTGCTGGTCGCCGGTTTCCTCGGCGCCGGTAAGACGACGCTGCTCAACCATCTCCTGCGCACCGCATCGGGGACGCGAATCGGTGTGCTGGTCAACGACTTCGGCTCGATCAACATCGACGCCATGCTGATCGCCGGGCAGGCCGACGGCACCGTCAGCCTGGCGAACGGGTGCATGTGCTGCACGGTCGACAGCGACGGCGTGCAGGCGGCGCTCGATCGCCTCGTGCGGCCCTCGGCGGGAATCGACGCCATCGTCATCGAGGCGAGCGGGATCGCCGAACCACGGGCACTCATCCGCATGATCACCTCGATCGCCGACTCCCGGATGCGCTACGGCGGGCTGGTGTACGTCGTCGACGCGGCCGGATTCACCGCCGTGCGTGACTCGCATCCCGAGATCGATCGGCATGTCGGGCTCGCCGACCTAGTGGTCCTCAACAAGGCCGATCGCGTCGACGGGACACGTCTCGAGGCGATCCGGACGCTCATCGGCGAGCTGAACGACACGGCGCCGGTGGCGGCGACCACCGAATCGGCCGTCGACCCCGAGTTGTTGTTCGACCGGATCGACCGGGCGCCCCGGATCGCGCGGTCCGGCCAACTGACCCTCGACGACCTGTTCGCCGAGTGCGCCGGGGACGACCACCGGCCCGGCGAGGGGCACGGGCACGCTCATCTGCACGACGCCTATCGGTCTGTCGAGTTCGTCACCGACCGCCCCATGGACCCGCGGCGGCTCGCCGGATTCCTGGAACGGCCACCGATCGGGTGCTACCGGATCAAGGGAGTCGTCGCCTTCGACGTACCCGGCCACCGGCAGAAGTTCATCGTGCACGCGGTCGGGGGTTTCGTCCGTGTCAAGCGCCGTCCTTGGGGGTCGCAACCCCGCGGGACCAGCATCGTCGCGATCGGCGTGGGTCTCGACGAGGACGCTGTCACACAGTGCCTCGAGGCCGCCGTCGACGTGGGTCGTGACGACGAACACGGCATCCTGAGCATCACCCGTCACGTGATCACAGCTCCCTAACGGTTTGCTCCGCCGCAGGTCGCGAATTTTCCAAAACCCCACCGGCCTGTTTCACTTGTTACAAAAGTGACTTATGTGACCAGTGTTGCATCTTGGAAGGGGGTGCGGCGTCGCACGCACCGCGAGGTGATCGATGCCCGACAGGCGATGACCCAGACTCTGATGAGCCGGCGGAAACGTGTGACCGTTGCCATGATCTCCGCGTTGACCGTGGTGACCGGAACGATGGCGGCCACCACCGTCACCGCGCCGACGGCCGCGGCCGCGCCGACACCGGCCGGCACACTGCTCGTCGGCAAGACCGTCTTCCTCGACCCCGGACACCAGGGCAGTGCCGCAGGCCATGCGCTCAACGCACAGGTGCCCGACGGGCGCGGCGGCAAGAAGGACTGCCAGACCACCGGAGCGACCGCCGTCAACGGCGTGCCCGAGCACACCATCGCCTGGCAGATCAGCCAACTCGTGAAGGCGGGCCTCGAGAGCCAGGGGGCGCGGGTGCTGCTGAGCCGGCCCGACGACACCGGATGGGGCGGGTGCGTCGACCAGCGTGCCGCGGCGGCCAGCAAGTCGGGAGCCGTGGTGTCGGTCAGTATTCACGCCGATTCGACAGCAGTCGGCGCGGATGCGGGCAAAAAGGGCTTCCACATGATCGTGCCCAGCCTGCCGATCCCCAACGCAACAGCCAACCGGGTGCAGGCCGGCGACGGGCGCAAGGCGTCGTCGTTGATGCGCGACGCCTTCGTCAAGGCGGGGTTCCCGCCGGCGAACTACGCCGGGGTGAACAACGGGATGCAGACGCGCAGCGACATCGCCGCGGTGAATCTCACCACAGTGCCTGCGGTGTTCATCGAGATGGGGAACCTGTCCAACCCGGCCGAGGCGGCCACGCTCACGGGCAAGGACGGTCAGCTCAAGTACGCGATGGCGATCACCAACGGGATCCTGAACTTCGCCCGCGGCGCCGCCGCGCCCGCCCCGGCACCCGCACCTTCCGCGCCCAACGCGGCGACACCGCAGGCCACGACCCCGCAGTCGACCACGCCGGACGACCCCGACGCGGGCCTGTCGGCGGTCATCCCGTTTGTCCAGAAGCTGCTGGGGACCGAGGACCCGGCCGCGATCGCGCAGCTGCTGCTCGGTGAGGGACAGGATGTGTCCGCGCAGGTGCTCAAGGCGATGCTGCCGATCATCTATGCACTGTTCGGTGGCAAACTGCCGTTCTGAGCTCGCCGACCTCGCCGATCCGGCGGAGATGTCTAGGGTGGTGTCATGCGTATGAAGGTGATCAGGGACCTGTTCGTCATGGACACGCCCGTACCGAGCCTCCGGTCGCGCACGGTGTTGATCACCGGCGCGGCCAGTGGCATGGGTCGCGCCACCGCACTGGCGGCCGCCGCGGAGGGGGCCGATCTGGTGCTCACCGATTTGCGGGCGGCGCCGCTCGACGCCGTCGTCGAGGAGATCACCGCGTCCGGCGGCAACGTCGTCTACCACCAGGCCGGGGACATCTCCGACTACGACTGGGTGCGTTCGTTCGCCAATCAGGTCGACCTCGAAGTCGGTGTGATGGACGTGGTGATGAACATCGCCGGGGTGTCGGTGTGGGGCACCGTCGACAATCTCGAGCACCGTCACTGGCGCTCGATGGTCGACGTCAATCTCATGGGGCCGATCCACGTCATCGAGTGCTTCGTCCCGCAGATGATCCACCGGGGACGCGGCGGGCACCTGGTCAACGTGTCGTCGGCCGCGGGGCTCCTCGCGTTCCCATGGCACGCGGCCTACAGCGCCAGCAAGTACGGTCTGCGCGGGGTGTCCGACGTCTTGCGGTTCGACCTGCGCCAGCACGACATCGGCGTCTCGCTCGTGTGCCCGGGTGCGGTGAATACGCCGTTGGTGGACACCGTCGACATCGTCGGCGTCAACCGTGCGGATCCGCACGTGACAGCGCAGGTCAAGCGGTTCCACAGCATCGCGGTGAGCCCCGAGAAGGCCGCCGCGGCCATCCTCAAGGGTGTCCGGAAGAACCGGTACATGGTCTACACCTCGTTCGACGTGCGTTTCGGCTACTGGTGGGCGCGAAAGTTCGCGCTGCCCTACGAGATCGTGATGCGCCTGCTCAACGTGGAGTTCGCCCATCTGGCCCGCGTTGCCAACAGCAAGTCGAAAGAGGAGTCGGACCGCACGCGCGTCGACGGCTGAGATCCGGTGCCGGATGCCGTGTACCGGAAACATCGGCGGGAGGTGCCGACGGACTTCTTCCGGGCCGAGGCGGCAGGCTTGCGGTGGCTGGCCGACGCGGGCGGCCCGGTCGTCACGGTGATCGACGTCGGTGACCACCACATCGATCTGCAACGCCTCACCACCGCGCCGCCCGACCCGATGGCGGCGCGGGCGTTCGGTGCAGACCTGGCCCGGATGCACGACGCCGGTGCACCTGCGTTCGGCAGCCCGCCCGACGGATACCGGGGCCGGCAATACATCGGGGACCGACCGCTGAGCTCGATCGCCCACGAGCGGTGGGGCGAGTTCTACGCGGCCGACCGGGTGACGCCCTACCTCGCGCCCGCGATCGACGCGGGATTCCTCGGACCCGACGACGCGGCGGCGACCAGGCAGGCATGCGCGGTGATCGCCGACGGGGTGTTCGACGACGGTGACCCGCCGGCCCGCATCCACGGCGACCTCTGGACCGGCAACGTGCAGTGGACGCACGACGGCGTGGTGATGATCGATCCCGCCGCCCACGGCGGGCACCGGGAAACCGACCTGGCGATGCTCGCGCTGTTCGGGTGTCCACATCTGGGTGAGGTCATCGCCGGCTATCAGAGCGCACATCCGTTGCGCGCCGGGTGGCAGGAACGGGTGCCGCTGCATCAACTGCACCCGCTGGCGGTGCATGCCGCCGGCCACGGTCCGTCCTACGGCACGGCACTGGGCCGGGCGGCGCGGGTGACCCTCGCGCTCGCCGACGGGTATCGATAGAGTCCCGCAGCGTGACACCCGACCGTTCGACCCTGATCGTTGCCGCCACTCGGGCCGAGGCCAGGTACGTGCCACCCGATGCGCGGCTGCTGGTGACCGGGATCGGCAAGGTACGTGCCGCGATCGCCCTCACCCGCACGCTGGCAGGGGCCGCGGACGACCCGATCACCGAGGTCATCAACATCGGCACGGCCGGGGCGCTCCACGATCACCACGCGGGACTGTTCCTCCCGTCGGTGGTCATCGAGCACGACATCAGCAGCACCGAACTCCGGTCGATGGGATATCCGGTCGTCGACCGCTGGGAGTACTCCGGCGGCGACGGGACGGTGCTCGCGTCGGGGGACACCTTTGTCGCCGACCCGGGGCTACGCGCGCAGCTCGCCCGGCGAGCCGACCTCGTCGACATGGAGGGCTGCGCGGTGGCACAGGTGAGCGCCGATTTCGGCATCCCGTGTCGATTCGTGAAGGTCGTCAGCGACGGTGCCGACGAGGGTGCGATGGACTGGCCGTCGTTGGTCGACGCCGCCGCTCGCGACCTGGGGGAGTGGTTGACGGGCGAGGCCGGATGAGCGGTCAGCCGCGGCTGCGCGCCCGGGTCGAGTTGTATCCGTTCACCGCGCCCGGACGCGCCGCGGACTGATACTCCGGGCGGTCGGCGGTCGGTCGCCGACGCGGCGGTGGCGGCGGGGCCACGTCGATGGCCTGGATCTGCTCGCCCGCTTCGGCACGCAGCACGGCTCCCGCGGTGGCCCGTTTCTTGGCCGGTTTCGGCGTCGTCACGGGTGGGGTATCGACGGCGACCCCGGTGTCGACGGCGTCGGCCTGCGGGGGACGCGCCGGGCGCTGGCCGGCGGCGGGTGGCTTCCGCTTGCGTGGGCGTTCGGGAACCTGGGCGGTGTCCGTCTTGGCCGGAGCCTTCGTGGTGGCCGCCTTCGCGCCGTTCGTCCTCGTCGTCGACCGGGTGGCGTCGGCGGGACGTTTACCGGTACCGCGCGGGGCCGCCGCCTGGGGGCCGGCCTTCCGCGCGGCGGGGGTGGCTGCTTTCGCATCGGTCGTCGACGGTCGTTTGGGTTCTGGTGCGGTCCGGTCCCGGGTGAGGTACCACCGTGCGAGCACGAGTCCCAGGGTGACCAGGAAGGTCAGGGCCATCCACGGGAAGCTGTTGGCGATCGGCAGCAAGACCTTGAAGATCAGGCTCTTGAGGCCCGACGATGCCGCATCGCTGTTGAGTCCGTAGAGGGTGATCACCCCGACCAGGAAGGCGATCAGCGGTGGCTGTGCCGCGGCGGTGAACAGCGCGCGGCGCCGGACCGCGAGGGCGGCGACGACGCAACCGAGCAGATAGCAGAACTTGAACACCGCACCGAGGCCGTCGCTGGTGTTCGCGTCGATCGCCGCGCCGATACCGGTGATGACCGTGGCCACCAGGACTGCCCCCCACCAGGGAAGACCTCGGACCGTGGGCAGCACAGATTGCTCGTCCACGGGGACGGCAGAACGCTGTCTGGGGGCTGAAGGCACATCTAGACGTTACCGGGTCTCTTGCAGAAAACCCTTAACCATCGGGTGATGTTGCCCATTGGTCTGTCCCGGCCCGGCGCGCGACGATGTCGATCGGGGTGAGCGTCACATGCTCGGGCTCGCCGTGCAGTGCGTCGAGTTCGGCGAGCTTGCGTGCGGTCACCCCCACCCGCGCGTCGACGACACCCACGGTCGAGTTGAACGACTCGACCGCGCGCCGCAACGAGCCGCCCAGACGATCGAGGTGGCCGAGCACACTGCCGAGCCGGTGATGCAGTTCGGTGCCGAGCTGATGGATCGTCGCGGCGTCGCGGGCCATCGCGTCGTGTCGCCACCCGAGGGCGACCGTGCGCAGCAGCGCCACCAGGGTGGACGGCGTCGTGAGGACGACGTTCTTGGTGAATCCGAGTTCGATGAGGTCGGCGTCGCTGCGGACCGCGGCCTCCAGCACGGGGTCGCTCGGCAGGAACAGCACCACCATCTCCGGCGTGTTCTCGAACGCCGACCAATACGCCTTCGACGACAGATGGGTGATGTGGGTCCGGACCGCCCGGGCGTGGTCGGCGAAGAGCCGGTCGGCGGTGGCCGGGTCGTCGGCGTCGATCGCGGACAGATAGGACTGCAGCGGCACCTTGGCGTCGACGACGATGCAGCGCCCGCCTGCCAACCGGATCACCATGTCGGGCCGGATCGCGGCGGTGTCGGTCTGCGCGGACACCTGGGTGGCGAAATCGCAATGCCGGGTCATGCCCGCCAGTTCGACGACGCGCTCGAGCTGCAGCTCCCCCCATCGACCGCGCACCTGCGGGGTGTGCAGTGCGTTGCTCAACGCGCGTGTCTGCTCGGTGAGTGCCGTCGATACGGCGTGCATGCCTCGAACCTGCTCGGTCAGGCCGGCGTAGGCGCTGACCCGGTGGTGCTCGGTGCGGCGCAGTTCGTCGGAGAGCTGTCCGAGCACCGTGCGCAGCGGGTCCACGATGTGCGCGACCTGGGCGCCGATGGCCGTGGACTGTCGCCGGGCGGCATCCTCGCTGGCCGTCGACAACGATCGGGCGGTCAGGTCCCGGGCGGCATGCAGGGCGTCGAGTTCGGCGCGGGCCGCGGCGAGGCCGGCCGCCGACCGCGACGCGTGCGCCAGCCATCCGATGAGGACGCCGACGGCGACCCCGACGAGCACCGCGACCATGACTGAGATGTCCATGGCCGACATGGTGCTCGACGGGTCCGACAGGATTACTCCGCGGCGCCGTCGGCCGGCGGTGCCTCACGGGCCAGCAGGGACTGCTTGATCGGCAGTCCGTAGCGGAATCCGCCCAGTGACCCGTCGGTGCGCAGGACCCGATGGCACGGAACGAACAGCGCGGCCGCATTGCGCGCACATGCCGAGGCGGCGCCGCGGATGGCGCGCGGCGCTCCGGCCAACTCGGCGAGCGTGCGATAGCTGACCGGGGCGCCGGGCGTGACCGTGCGCAGGACCGTCCACGCATGTTCGAGGAACGGGCCCGAGTGCTGCACCACCTCGATCTTGTCCAGCGCCCGGAACTCGCCGTCGTAGTACGCCGTCACGGCGTCGCGCACGCAGGCGAGGTCGTCGGTGGGTGAGAGGGTGTCGGGTCGGATCGAATGGTGGATCAACGCCGTGAGGTAGGTCGGGTCGTCGGTCCAGCCGGAGGCGAGGACTCGCTGCGCGGAGTCGGCGACGACGGTGAACGGGCCGTCGGGTGTGGCGAGGGTGGTCCACGCCGCGGTGGTGTCCTCGGGCGAAGTGGTGGCAGACATGAGTGACCTTTCGTCGGCGCCGGAAGGGATTCCGGCGGATGGTGACCTGTCGAGAAGTGGGCCCGCGTGTCTCATCGCGTCATCGTCGGAGCACCCGTCGTCGCTGTGGGTCCCAGGATGCCCTCGACCACCGACAGTCGGTGTCGCCACAGGTGCATCGAGGCGTACGACCGCCACGGCGCCCAGTGGGTCGCCCGCGATCGGAGATCGATGCCGAGATCGTCCGCGGACCGGGACACCACGAGATCGGTGTCGAGCAGGATGTCGGGATCTCCGGTGATGCGCATCGCGACGTAGTCGGCGGTCCATCGACCGACGCCCGGCAGGGCGAGCAGGGTGGTCCGCAGGTCGTCGGCCGTGCATCCGGCGTGCAGGTCGATTCGGTGGTTCGCCAACGCTTCTGCGACGGTGATGACCGCAAGCACGCGACGTCGGGGACCGGTCAGGACCTCGTGCCCACGTTCGGCGATGGTCCCCATGTCGGGGAAGAGTCGCCAGCCGCCGGGCGGCGGATCGTCGTCGGGCCAGTCCACCGGGTCGCCGAGCGCCGTCGTCAGACGCGCCAGGTGGTGACGGGCGGCCTTCACACTGATCTGCTGGCCGATCATCGTGCGGATCAGGGTCTCACCGGCATCCGTCGAGCCGGGTACGCGAAGGCCGGGTGCGATGTCGACGAGCGGTGCGAGCAGCGGGTCGGCCGCGAGTGCCGCATCGGCGCTCTCGGCATCCGCGTCGAGGTCGAGGAGCCGGCGGACACGGTTGACCGCGGTCCCGAGGTCACGCATGTCCAGATGGGCGAGCTCGGCGACGATGTGACCGTCGGCGGGGCGCAGCGTCACCAGGGCCGGGGCGTGCGGGAGCCGCATCGTGCGGCGACAACGCCACCGCCCGTCGCCGAGGTCGTCGACGAGTTCCGTGCCGGCGACCGCGTGACCGGCCAAGAACCAGCGCAGCCAACGAGTGTCCAGGGGCGGGCGGTAGGCCAGCCGCAGCGACACCCCGCCGGCCGGTCCGGGCACGCGTGTGGTGGCCGACGGCAGGCGGCGCAGTTGGGTGGGGGTGAGGGCGAAGACGTCGCGGACGGTGTCGTTGAACTGGCGTACGCTGCTGAATCCGGCGGCGAAGGCGATGTCGGACATGGGCATCGACGTGCACTGGATGAGGATGCGCGCGGTGGACGTCCGGTGCGCGCGGGCCAGCGCGAGCGGTCCGGCGCCCAGTTGGGCGGTGAGCACCCGGTTGAGGTGTCGGGGGGTGTAGCCGAGGTGTGCGGCCAGGCCGTCCACTCCGGAGCGATCGACCACGCCGTCGGCGATCAACCTCATCGC
This sequence comes from Gordonia sp. NPDC003424, assembly GCF_053588655.1. Taxonomy (NCBI): domain Bacteria; kingdom Bacillati; phylum Actinomycetota; class Actinomycetes; order Mycobacteriales; family Gordoniaceae; genus Gordonia; species Gordonia sp. NPDC003424. The sequence goes on along the minus strand of NZ_JBSFQJ010000008.1, from coordinate 19,285 downwards.
CCGCGACGACAGGTCGGCGCCGGCATTCCAGCGTGGCGACCCCGGTACCGCGTCGGGCGCGCAGCGCCGGCACGCGCGGTAGCCCTGCTGCTGGGCCGTGGCCGCGCTGACCACGAACGCGACGTTCTCCCGTCTCGGCGTCTGTGCCGGACACGATGGGCGGCAATAGATACCGGTGGTGCGCACCGCCACGAAGAACTGGCCGTCGAACCGGGTGTCCCGCGAAGAGAGCGCGCGGTAGCAACGGTCGAAGTCGAGGACCTCGCTGGTTGACGTCATCGTGTTCACCCCACCACACTGACATCCTTCCGGCCGGCGTTCTGGCGGAAATCGGACGTCGCTGCGGCACGTCGTTCGTCTTGACGATTTTCCGTGACGGAGGTAACAGTCCCTGGCACCATGGGGGCATGGATACACCGTTTGGTGACCGACAATGGCGTCGGAACCACCAACTTCCCCTGTCGGAATTCCCGGCGTGGGGGTTGGAGATCATGATGGGCCTGTACGGACCGGAAACGGTCAAGTCGATTCGCGCGGAGGAGGAAACCGGCGCGGCCGTACCCGACGCGGCCCCCGAGGCCCACCGGCCGCGGCTGACCGACGGTGCCTGGCACCAGCGACTCGACAGTTACACCTGGGCGTCGGACCCGACTCGCGGCAATGTGACCTCCACGCGCCGTCATCCGACCGCGCCGCGGCATGTCGAACCGATGACCCCGATCTCGATTCAGATCGAGGCGGTCAACCAGTTGGTGCACTACCTCGAACGCAAGTTCAAGCGGCACTGACCGGCGCGAACGGGCGCTTGCCGCGTGACATGTCGGCCGAGTGTGTGACGATCTCTGCGTGACAAACGAATCGGGTGAATCCGGTGGCGCGCACACCGAAGCCGGGCACTTTCCGAGCCGTGTGCAGGTGGTCCTGTCCGGACTGAGATCGACATCGGTCGTCAGTCTGCAGTTCGTGCTGGTGATCGCCGCTTTCTGGGTGCTCGTCTGGGTGCTGGGCAAGCTGTGGGTGATCCTGCTCCCGGTGCTGTTCGCGATCATCGTGTGCACCGTGCTGTGGCCGCCCGTGCGGTGGATGCGCGGCCGAAGTGTGCCGGCGGCGGCTGCGTCCCTGGTGATGATGCTCGTGGCGATCGGTGTTCTCGCGGGCGTCATCAGCATCATCGTGCCCTCGATCGTGCGACAGGCACCCGAACTCGCCTCCCGCGCCACCGACGGCATCCGCCGCCTTCAGGACTGGGTCCAGGGGCCGCCGCTGAACATCAAGGACGAGCAACTCGACAACATCGCGAACACGGTGACCGACAAGCTCCAGTCCAGTGCGTCGACCATCGCATCGGGTGTGTTCAGCGGGGTCGGCACCGCGACGTCGTTGCTGGTCACCCTTTTCACCGCGTTGATCCTGGTGTTCTTCTTCCTCAAGGACGGTCCGAAGTTCGTCCCGTGGCTCGACCGGACACTCGGCAAGCCGTCCGGCACGCACGTCGGTGAGGTTCTGCTGCGGATGTGGACCACCCTCGGTGGTTTCATCCGCACGCAGGCACTCGTCAGCCTCGTCGACGCGTCGTTCATCGGGCTCGGCCTGTTCATCCTGCAGGTGCCGCTCGCCGGGGTGCTCGTCGTCATCACGTTCCTCGGCGGGTTCATCCCGATCGTCGGTGCGTTCGTCGCCGGAGCGCTCGCGGTGCTGATCGCGCTGGTGTCCAACGGTCTGACGACGGCCTTGATCGTGCTCGGCATCATTCTGGCGGTGCAGCAACTCGAGGGGAACGTGCTGCAGCCGTGGCTGCAGTCGAAGTCGATGGATCTGCACGCGGTGATCGTGCTGTTGTCGGTCACCCTGGGCGGCACGCTGTTCGGCATCACCGGGGCGTTCCTCGCCGTGCCGGCGGCCGCCTCGCTCGCGGTGGTGTTGCGCTACCTGAACGAGCAGGTCGCCGAGCGGGCCGGGGAGACACTGCCGCCGGCGGGCACACCGGTCTCCGCGCACGTGGGTGTCCCCGACGACGATGCGCCGGCCGATGCACCGGCCGACGACCCCGGCACATCGACCGATTCCTGACCGCGCCGACGGTGCCCGCCACCCGGTGATCACCGGCCGATAGACTGGCCACCCGTGAGTCTCACCCTCGGAATCGTCGGCCTGCCCAACGTCGGGAAGTCGACCCTGTTCAACGCGCTGACCCGTAACGACGTGCTGGCGGCCAACTACCCGTTCGCGACCATCGAGCCGAACATCGGTGTCGTCGAACTGCCCGATGCCCGCCTCGTGCGGCTGTCGGAGATCTTCGGCAGCGAACGCATCCTGCCGGCCACCGTGTCGTTCGTCGACATCGCCGGCATCGTCAAGGGCGCGTCCGAAGGGGAGGGGATGGGCAACCAGTTCCTCGCCAACATCCGTGAGGCCGACGCCATCTGCCAGGTGGTGCGCGTCTTCGCCGACGACGACGTCGTGCATGTCGACGGCCGCGTGGACCCGCTCGCCGACATCGAGGTGATCGAGACCGAGCTGATCCTCGCCGACATGCAAACGCTCGAGAAGGCCATCCCGCGTCTGGAGAAGGACGCGCGCAAGAACAAGGATCTCGCCGAGACACTGGCTGCCGCCAAACAGGCCCAAGAGATCCTCGACAGCGGGAAAACCCTTTTCTCGCAAAAGGATTCGTTCGACCTTTCGTCGGTGCGTGAGCTGCATCTGATGACCGCGAAGCCGTTCCTGTACGTGTTCAACGCCGACGAGGGGGTGCTCACCGACGACGCCCGCAAACAGCAGCTGCGTGATGCCATCGCACCGGCCGACGCGGTGTTCCTAGACGCCAAGGTGGAGAGCGAGCTCCTCGAACTCGACGAAGAGGACGCGCAGGAACTGCTCGACTCGATCGGGCAGGACGAGCCCGGTCTGCGCTCGCTGGCCCGGGCCGGGTTCCACACCCTCGGGCTGCAGACGTATCTGACCGCGGGGCCGAAGGAGTCGCGCGCCTGGACCATCCACCGGGGGGACACCGCACCCAAGGCGGCCGGTGTCATCCACACCGACTTCGAGAAGGGCTTCATCAAGGCCGAGATCGTGTCCTTCGAGGACCTCGACACCGCCGGCTCCATGGCCGCTGCCAAGGCCGCGGGCAAGGTGCGGATGGAGGGCAAGGACTACGTGATGGCCGACGGGGACGTGGTGGAGTTCCGGTTCAACGTGTAGATGAGTGAGGGCTGACGTCGCCCCACTGCCCGCAGGGCACCTCACGATCATGGCCCTCCACGAGGGTCTAGCCGTCGGCCCCGATCCGATGCATCATGAACTGCATTGTGATGCCCGGAGTTACCTGACGAGAGCGGCGAAGGTATGCACACGCGGTTCGAGTTCGATCTCCACACGGCGGCGACGCCCGATCAGGTCGTCGAGATTCTGACGGACTTCTCACCGAATCGGCCCAAGCGATGGCCCGCGCTGTCGGAGAAGCTGTACCGAGTGCATCGTGTCGGCCAGACCGACGCGGATGTGCAGGAGGGACAGGACTTTCCGAAGTTCTACGCCACCTGGCACTACGACTGGTCGACGCCGGGGACGGTCATAATGACCGTGACCGACAGCGAGTACGCCGCCCCAGGGGGCATGCACACCGTCAGGGCGGCGGCCCGCCCGGCCGGCGGTTCCGATGTGCACGGGATCTGGGAGATCACGGCCAGGAACTTCTCGGCCAACATCGGGGTGGTCGTGATGCGCGTTGTGGGCGCACGCTTCTTCGCGGCGTACTACCGGCGCGTGTTCGACGGCGTCGCTGCCGGAGAGCGGTGAACCTGGCGGTCGGACTCGTGCTCAGGGGCCCTCGCCCATGCTCGTCGACCCGGGTGCCTCACTCAACACTCGACGAGTGACGAACCGCCGCGGCATCCCCGACAGCGGATCGGTGAATTCCAGTTCCCGCGCGAGCAATTGGAGCGGGAGCGAAGGATCGTCGGGTGCCTCGGGTTGCAGTTCCGGATACCACCGGTCGCCGAGGATCCCGACACCGAGCGCCGCCAGATGCACTCGCAACTGATGCATCCGACCGGTCCGCGGGCGCAGGGTTGTGTGCAGCACGGCGCGTCCGGAGGCGCTCACCCCGGAGCCCAGCACCTCGATCACCGTCTCGGAGTTCGGTTCGCGCGTGTCGTCGACGACGACCCGTAACTCGCCGCGCCGCGCCTCGATGTGGTTGCGGTACATGACCGGAACGCTGCGGCCGGCCAGCGACGGTGCGTCTGGATTCCATTCAGGTGGTTGCGGCGAGACCGCCTCGTAGACCTTGGTCACCAGGCGTTGCTCGAACAGCGACTGGTATGCGCCGCGCGTGGAGGGACGGACCGAGAACATCACCAGGCCGGCGGTCGGGCGATCGAGTCGGTGGATCGGCGTGAGGTCGGGGTTGTCGAGGCGGCGCCGGAGTCGGACGAGCGCGGACTCCTGCAGGTACCGTCCGCCGGGGGTGGTCGGGAGGAAGTGTGGCTTGTCGATGACGACGAGGTCGTCGTCGAGGTGCAGGATCTCCTCGTGGTACGGGACCGGGTCCTCGGTCGGCAGATCGCGGTAGTACCAGACGAACCGGTGGGCGCCGAGGGCCGTGTCGCGACCGATCGGGGTGCCGTCGATGCCCACGATCTCGTCCGCGTCGAACCGGCAGTACAGGTCATCGGGGTTCAGGTGGTCGAACCTCGCGACCACGTACTCGGCGATCGTCGCCCACGGTCCGGACAGCGGTACGCGCAGTCGCGTCGGTCCGACCCCGTCCTTGACGGGCAGCGGGGCGGGCATCGGCATGGGTGTCATGATCGCATCGGACACGGCGCTAGCGTTTACCGTATGGCCATCAGACTCGAGAACGTCGGCATCGCCGTGGAGGACCTCGAAGCGGCGATCGCCTTCTTCGTCGATCTTGGCCTCACCCTGATCGGACGTGACGAGGTCAGCGGCGAATGGACCGACACCGCCGTCGGCCTCGACGGCAACCATGCGAACATCGCCATGCTCGAGACGCCCGACGGCCAGGGCCGCATCGAGCTGTTCGAGTACATTCACCCCGCGGCGATCGAGACGGCCCCGACGCTGCCCAACGAGATCGGTATGCACCGGGTCGCCTTCTCCGTCGACGACATCGACGCGGCTCTGGACGTCGCCGCCCGCCATGGATGCCGCCCGCTACGCGGCGTCGCCAACTATCGCGACGTCTACAAACTCACCTACCTCCGGGGTCCCAGCGGGATCCTCGTCATGCTCGCCGAGGACCTGACCAAGAGCTGATCGACAAAGGGTCGTACACCCGCGACGGAGATGCGGGCGCCGCTCTGGAGAACCATGGTCCGAGCGGTCGGCCACGTGTCGTCGTAAGTCAAAAGTGTGTCCTGCGGTGTCAAGACTCCGGGCCGGAAAGGCAGCATCCTGAGATGCGACTCACACCGGCTTTCGGGGGAACCGGTGTGAGTTGCGATCCCACTCCATCGACCCGACCAAGTCCCTGAAAGCGAAACTTCGCGATGCGCGCACTCACCAGCCTCGACACCTTCTTCCTTGCCGGGGAGGACGGCCGAACCGTCACTAACGTCTCGAGCCTGGCGATTCTGGACAAGTACGGGCCCGACGGGGAGCAGCTGACCCGAAAGAAACTGCAAGACCTCATCGGCGAGCGCCTGCACCTGCTTCCGCCGCTGCGGTGGCGGCTCGCGCAGGTGCCGTTCAACGTGGGCCACCCCTATTGGATCGACGGCGAAGTCGACCTGGATTTCCATGTACGCGAGCTCGCACTCGTCGCGCCGGGGGATCTCCGGGCACTCGAGACCCAGGTCGCGCGCCTTTCCGAACACCCGATGGATCGATCACATCCGTTGTGGGAGGTCTACCTGATCCACGGTCTCCAGGGCGATCGGGTGGCGGTCCTGACCAAGCTGCACCATGCCGCGGTCGACGGGATGTCCGGCGCCGAGGTGATGAACATCCTGCTCGACGGGTCACCCGAAGGGCGCGAGATCGCACCGGCTCCCCGTTACCGCCCTGAGCAGCAACCCGGGCAGCTGGGCATGCTCGCTCGCGGGCTCGCCGCGCTCCCGGGTCAGCAGCTCAACCTGGCCGGCGCGGCCGGTCGCACCCTGACCAATCTCGACCACGTCGCGGTTTTGCGGTCGATTCCCGGTATCCGGCCGGTTGGGCGCGCAGTCCGCGGCGCCACCCGCTTCTACCGGGGAGGCGGCAACGCACCTGACGCACCCTCGGCGACCGCCCCGCGGCTGCGTATCAACGGCCGGATCAGTCCGCACCGCCAGCTCGCGCTCGTCAGCCTGCCGCTCGACGACGTGAAGGCACTCAAGGAGCATTTCCACACCACGGTGAACGACGTCGTGGTCGCGCTGTGCGCCGGCGCTCTGCGCCGGTGGCTGATCGATCTCGGCGAGCTCCCCGACGAGCCGTTGGTGGGCATGGTCCCCATCTCGGTGCGCACCAAGAAGGAATTCGGCACCTTCGGGAACAAGGTGTCCTCGATGGTTGCCGAACTGCCCACCGATGAGCCGAATCCAATTGTGCGCCTTCGTCGTTGCCGTGAATCACTGCGCGATGCCAAGGGCTCGATGGACGCCGTTCCCGCGTCGCTGATGCGGGACGCCAACGATCTCGTCCCGCCGATCCTGTTCGGCCGGGCCATGAGCATGGTCACGGCCCTCGCGTCCAGCGAGGCGCTCGCGCCCGCGGCAAATCTGGTCATCTCCAACGTGCCCGGTTCCCGGTTGCCGCTGTACTGCGCGGGTCACATGGTGCGCGAGCACTATCCCGTTTCGGCGATCAGCGACAGCCTCGCCCTGAACGTCACCGTCTTCAGCTACCGCGACCGTCTGGAGATCGGTCTGGTCGGCGATCGCATGCTCGTCGAGAACCTGCAGGGCCTCGCGGCCGCGTTCCCCGACGAACTGAAGCTGCTGAACGAAGCACAAGCCACCACATCCATCGAAGGAGTCGTCCGATGAGGCGTTTGAGCAGCGTCGACGCGCAGTTTCTGGCCGCGGAAGACGGTCGCACCCATGCCCATGTCTGCCAGTTGACCATTCTCGAAGGCACAACCGCAGACGGAAGCACACTCGACGGCGCACGCATCCGCGACCTGATCGGCGAACGGATCGATCTGATGCCTCCATTCCGCTGGCGTGTCACCGAGGTTCCGTTCGGGCTGGATTACCCGGTATTCGTCGAGGACGACAGTTTCGACCTGGACTCCCACATCTGGGAGACCGCGCTCCCCGAACCTGGCACCGACGTCCAGCTCGGGGAAGCGGTCGGCCAGATCGCGTCGAGGCCGCTCGATCGCGCACGTCCGCTCTGGGAACTGCACGTGATCCACGGGCTGGAGAGTGGGCGCGTCGCGCTGTTGACGAAAGTGCACCACAGTGCCATCGACGGGGTGTCGGGGATGGAGTTGCTCGGTGCACTCCTCGATCCCACGCCCGACTTCGCACCGGAGAAGCCGGCCCATCCGGCACCGGTCCACGCGGTGGGCAAGAACCCGAGCGACACGGAGCTGTTCCTGCGTGGGATCGCGTCGTTGCCGTTGCAACCGGTTCGCATGGTGCGCGCGCTGCCCGCCACGCTGCGGCACCTCGACCAGCTGCCGACCATGCGAAACCTGCCGGCGACCGCACTGATCTCCGGTGCCGCCGACCGTGCCGCGCGCATCGCGACCCGCAACAAGGACGGCCGGACCCTCGAACGCCCGCGCGCCGAGGCGCCGAAGGTGTCGTTCGGTGGCCGGATCTCGCCGAACCGGCGCTTCGCATACGGGTCGCTGCCCCTGGCCCCGATCAAGGCGATCAAGGCGGCCACGCCCGGCGCCACGGTCAACGACATCGTGGTGGCCCTGTGCGCGGGAACGCTCCGGCGGCGAATGATGGCCCGCGGTGACAGTCTCGACACGCCGCTCGTGGCGGTCGTCCCGGTCTCGGTGCGTACCAAGGAAGAACAGTACGGAAACCAGATCTCCTCGATGATCGTCGCCATCCCGACCGACGAGGCCGACGCCGTACCCGAGTCGTGCGCGCACACGCCGTCATGCGCTCGGTCAAGGAACGCCACAAGGCCATTCCCGCCAAACTGTTGCGGGACGCCAACCACACCGTCCCGCCGGCACTGTTCACCCGGACGGCGCGAATGATCTCGGCGACCACCGCGGCCGGCTGGATCAACCCGCCGTTCAACGTGACGATCTCCAACATTCCGGGCTCACCGGCGCCGCTCTACCTCGGCGGCGCCGAGGTGGTGTCGCAACACCCGGTCAACGTCCTGCTCGACGGCGTCGGCCTCAGCCTGACGCTGCTCAGCTATCAGGATCGGCTCGACTTCGGATTCACCGCGGACCGGGAGCTCATGCCCGACGTGTGGCAGCTCGTTCCCGAGATGAAGGCCGAACTGGAAGCACTGGCAAAGGAGTTCGATGTCACGACGGACTGACCGCAACGGCATGGGGGATTCCACGATGACCGACGCGTGGACACCCCACCGGCGTCGTACCGCTCGAGAGGTGTTGGCGCTCACCGGTGCGGTGCGCACCGTCGGGCGTGCGGTTCCGCAGCCACCGGCGAGTACTCGAACCGCGGTGCTGCTGATTCCGGGCTTTCTCGCCGGGGACTGGTCGCTGCGCGGCATGAGCCGGCAGCTGCGCTACCGAGGTCACCGCACGTTCGATTCGGGAATCCGCAGCAACGTCGGCTGCACGTCGGCGACCGTGGAACAGCTCGAGCGTCGTCTGGAAACCATTGCCGCGCATACCGGCCCGGTCGCGATCGTCGGCCACAGTCGCGGCGGCACGCTGGGGCGCCTGCTCACCACGCGCCGCCCGGACCTGGTCCGCGGGATCGTGACCCTGGGCAGCCCACTGACCACACAGTTCGCGGCCAGCACCAGTGTGTTGCGGATCGCCGACGAGATCGCCCGGCGCAACCGCACCGACCGCCCGACGGTACTGAGCGACGACTGCCTGCGCGGATCGTGTGCAGAGCAGACGGCGACCGCGTTGGCCGAGCCGATGCCGGCCGGGATGGCGTTCACGTCGATCTATTCGCGGACCGACGGGGTCGTCCGGTGGCACGCCTGCCTCGATCCGTCGGCCGAGGCGTTCGAGGTGCGCAGCACTCACAACGGCATGGCGGTCAACCGCTCGGTGATCCGTCTGGTGGAGCGCAGGCTCGCGCTGCTCTGACCCGATCTCACGCTCGCCGGACGTGCGGGCAATCGGGGTCGGCGCCGAGATGATCGGGCCGGGACCCGTCAGTCCGGCGAGGCGGGCCGGTCCCGCATGGCGGCGGCGGCCGCCGCCCGGGACCGCACGCCCAGCTTCGATCGGGCGTTCGCCACGTGACGATGCACGGTGTGCGGACTCAGTGCGAGACGTCGGGCGATCTCCGCATCGGTCAATCCCTCGGCGACGAGGTGCAGCACCTCGCGCTCACGATCGGTGACCGCCGTGCGGCCGATGTCGTCGAGTCGCCGGGCCACCGGATGGCCGAGGCCGGACACGGTTGCGTCGGCGACCGCCTGGGCATCACCGCGCCACGGGAAATGGTCCTCGCCGGGGAGTTCGACCATGACCGATCGACGGACCCGGCGCGCGACGTCGAGCCCGAGCGCGAGAGGGATTGCGCGGTCGCTGCGGCGGTGGATCACCGTCGTCGGAACCGTCAGCGCGGCAAGGTGTTCCGTGGCATCGAGGGCATAGCTGGCGGCAAGCGACGAAGCCGCCTGATCCGCCGTCGCCGACTGCCGCTGGAAGTGTGCGAACCGATCACGTTCGCCACTGCTCGCGCCCGGGAGGAAGACATCGGCCAGCAATCGCGACCCGAGACCCCAATGCGCCGCGACGACCTCCACCATCGCCCGGCGGGCGCTTTCCGGTGCGATGTCGGCGCCCCGGGCATAAGACCCGTAGAGCACGAGATGGTGCACGCGCCGCGGCATCCGGGCGGCCAGCCCGGCAGCGGCGGCAGCGCCCGACGAACCGCCGAGCAGGGCGAAACGGTCGATCTCCAGTGCGTCGACGAGTTCGGACATCAACGCGATCTCGCCGTCGAGATCGAGCGGTTCCCGCTCGCCACCGGATGCACCGCGACCGGGCAGGTCATACCGGACCACCGTGAAATACTCGGCCAACCGATCGATGTACCGCCGGAACAGCGGATCCGCCCAGTTGAGAGCCAGGTGGCTGCACCACCATCCGCCGAGCAACAGCGGCGGGCCGTTCCCGATCTCGGAGTACGCGATGTCACCGGCGGAGGTCGTCAGGCGCCGGATGAGTTGGTCCTCGACTCTGCGCATCAGCGATCCTTGCCGTCGGATGGGCGATCCGGGCCATTCGCGGATGGCCCGAAACGGCCATGCCCAGGTCGTGTGGGTCGGGCGATGCTGATCCACATGACCACAGACACGCTCGATCAACGCATCTTCGCAAAATGGTATCCCCTCTTCATGCGCCGCGTGGAGAGCTCGGGCCAGTCGGACATCCGGACCGACAATCTCGCCCGAGCGCACGGACGGACACTCGAGATCGGTGCCGGCACGGGGTTTTCCGTGTCGCACTATCCCGACGGGCTCGACGAGCTCGTGCTCCTGGAACCGAATGAGACCATGCGCGCACAGCTGGCCGCGCGCACCGACCTGCCCCAGGTGCCGGTCACCATCCGTGACGGCGACGCGCACTGCCTGGACTATCCGGACGCCTCGTTCGACACCGTGACGGCATCGCTCGTGTTCTGTTCGGTGACCGACCCGGCGCGGGTACTCGCCGAAGTGCATCGCGTGTTGCGCGTCGGCGGCCTGTTCCTGTTTCACGAACACGTCCGCGGCAGCGGCGTCCGCGGTGTGATGCAGGATGTGCTCAACCCCCTCCAGCAGCGGCTCGCGGACGGTTGCCACGCCAACCGGGACTTCGAGGGCGAACTGCGGGCGAGCGCGCTGAAGGTCGAGGAGATCCGGCATCTGCGGATGCCCACGTTCATGCCCACGATCGTCCCGCTGGTGGTGGGAAGTGCGCGGCGCGTCTGAGGTCGAACCGCGCTGATCGGCCGTCGAACTCGGTGCACCTTCGGCCGAAGTCGTGCACGGTGGCTCCGTCGTCGTTGATACTGCACCGGTGATGTTCACCAAGCGAATGATCTTGACCGCCGTCTCGACGGTGCTGCTGACCGTTGCGGGGTTGCTGGTCTCCGTCCCGGCGAACAGCGACGCCGCGCCGTCGTCGGGCTGGCGCTACACGATGGTGGGGTTCAGCAACGCCACCGACCGCGACATGGATGTGTACCAGTCGAGCGACGGCACCACATTCCGGCTCCTCAAGAGGTCGGCGTATCGGCCGCCGACGGGATTTGTGCGCGACCCCAGCATCTTCCGCAATGCGGACGGCTGGTACTACCTGACCTACACGACGGCCGACGGGGCCAACATCGGCTTCGCCCGGAGCCGCGATCGCCTCTCCTGGACATCCATGGGGAATTGGCCCGTCCCGTTCTGCTGCGCACTGCTGCCCGGTACCGGTGACGGCAAGGGCCTGTTCGGTTCCTCGGGTTCGTCGGGTTCCGCCGGGGCCTTGGGTTCCTCGGGCTCGGCCGGCTCCTCGGACGGTCCCTCGCTGTCGCCGTTCACCACCAAGGCCTGGGCTCCCGAATGGTTCGTCGACGGCGGACGCGTCAACGTCATCTTGTCGATGTCGACTGGTGGCGGCTTCATCCCGTATGTGATGACGGCGCTGACGCCCGACCTCAGGGTGTGGAGCCCGCCGATTCCGCTCGTCGGGATCGGTGCGGACCACATCGACACCACCGTGGTCAAGGTGGGCTCGACCTATCACGCGTTCACCAAGAACGAGACGAGGACGAAGAAGATCATCGAGCACGCAGTCGCGCCGTCGTTGGCCGGACCCTATCGCTTTGTGCCGACGGGCAATTGGGGCTCGTACGTGGAAGGCCCGGCCGTCGTCCAACTGCCGAACGGCGTCTGGCGGATCTACCTCGACGCCTATCGGGCGGGCAGATACCTCTATTCCGACAGCCGGGATGGTCTCAGAACGTGGTCGCCGACGAAGGTGCTTCCCGGTCTGTCCGGGACGGTGCGGCATGCCGGCGTGATGCGCGAGCCCGCCTGAGGGGTGCGCGGGTCAGCGAATGGCGGTGGCGCGCACCAGTCCGCCGTCGCGAGGAATCATCGTCACGTTCCGGTGCCGAGGTCGTTCGGCAGGGCGGTCCGACGCAGCGAGATCCACACGCCGCAGGATCTCGGTGATGACGATCGTGAGTTCGGCCATGGCGAGCGACGCGCCGAGACAGCGCCGATCGCCTCCCCCGAACGGCATCAGGGTGTGCGGTGCCGGTCGCACACCGAGGAACCGCTCCGGGTCGAAATCGAACGGTCGCGCGTATACGTCATCGCGGTGGTGAAGCAGCAGGATGCTGATCAGGGCGATGGTGCCCGGCTCGACACCATGCGCACCGAACTCCCACGGTCGCAACAGTTCTCGCGCGACCAACGGGACGACCGGCCGTGATCGCATGGCTTCGTTGAGCAGCGCGTCGACGTATTCGCCGTCGCCTGCCCGCGCCGCATCGCGCGCGTCGCGGTAGGCCTTCGGTGAGCGGGTCAGACGCTCGAAGGTCCAGGCCACCGTATTGGCGGTGGTCTCGTGCCCGGCGAGCAGCAGGGTGAGCAACTCGTCGCGGATCTCGCTGTCCGGCAGGGGCAGACCGTCTTCCGTGCACGCGGAGACGAGGAGTGCGGTGATGTCTGTGCGCTCGACGGATGCCGGTTGGGCCCGCCGCTCGGCGAGGAGGGCGGCGATCGCCGTGTCGACCGGCCGCAGCATGAGTTTCGTGATGCCGACCGGGTTCTCGTTGAAGCTGTTCGCCAGCTGTGCGACCGTCGCCAGCGGGTGCGTGGACAGCCGCAGCAGGCGCCGGATCGAAGTCTGAAGTGCACGTTCGGCATTGGTGGTCGCAGCACCGTCGGGTAAGCCGAATACCGCGGACATGATGACGTCGAGCGTGAGTTGCTGTGCCAGGTCGGCGAGTCGGATCTGCTGCCCGACGGGCCAGCGATCGATCCGAGCGGCGGTGGCGCGTTCGATGCTGTCGCGGTAGGCCGCAACGGATTTGCCGTGGAAGCGGGGGATGAGCAGCGCGCGCTGGCGCCGGTGTCGGGGTCCGATCGAGGTGAGGACCGAGTTCGGTCCGACGATGGGCCGCAACGGGGACTGCCGGGTGGCCGACGGCGCGATCTCGGGGCCGGCCGTCATGACCGATTTGATGTGTGCCGGATTACACAACACCACAAGTGAATCCGGGCCTCCGGGGAACTCGTAGCGCAGCACGTCACCGTGTTCGGGGGCGTCGGCGAAGAACATGTCGCCCTGTCGGAGGGCGATCTGCAGCGAGGTCCGCAGGGTTCTCGGGCGCACGCGCGTCGGCGGTGTGACCGGGCCGGTGCCGAGGGTGATCGGACCCGCATGCTCGTCGGTGCCGGCGATGCCGGCGATGCCGGACGCGGCGTCGCCGGACGCGAGGTGCCACCGCTGCGGCACCACGACACTCGGCAGACCCGGTCGGAAGTCGAACGTGGTCATGAGGTCGCCTCCGCCCGCGTGTCGTCGTGCCCGGTCCGGGCGGTGCTGACGATCACCCACACGATCGATCTCCTCTCCGCAGGAACAGCGAACCGCTGCGCTCCACGGTAGGCGAGTCATCCGCGCTGGTCAGTGGCCTGCAGATGGATTGCCGTGTCCGACCACGGGTGGAGCCCGCATCCGTCCGTGGGTGGTTGCCCGGCAAGGGCGGCGGCGCGCGCAGCCCCGCACCTGCGACCTTCGACTAGCGTGGGCGCATGGGTGCGCGAGCGGGCATGACGGTGACCATGTGACCGACCGTCGGCGGTTCGGGCGGCGGACACTGCTCCGCGCTGCCGGAGTCGTCGGCACGATGTCGGCAATGCCCGCTTCTGCGCGGGCCGCGCCGTACGAGCCGCCGCTCGACCACGAGCAGCCGACGGTCCCCGGCATCCCCTTCTTCACCTATCGCTCACCCGAATTGGTTCCGTTTGTCGACGACCTGCCGCGCCTCCCGGTCATCGCGCCGCCGCAGCGGCTCGACGCCGCGACGGCCAGCCATCGATTCCATCGCGATCTCGACCCGTCGCCGAGTCTCGGCTTCGGCGGTCTCACCCATCACGGCCCGACGATCGAATCCGGGGCGGGCGACGAACCGGTCATCACGTTCACCAATCGGATGGGCCGTCATCCGATGGCGGTCGACATCGACACCACACTCCACGGGGCGTCCGAGATGGATCGGCAGCGGCCGCCCTTGGTCATTCATCTGCACGGTGCACCGAATCGTCCGGCCGACGACGGTTATCCGACGTCTCCGTTCCGGCCGGGGCGATCGAACACCTACCGGTTCGGCAATCCGCCACAGGCCGCGCCACTGTGGTACCACGACCATTCGATGGGCACGACACGGCTGAGCATGTACGCCGGGCTGGCGGCCCACTACCACGTCCGCGACGAGTGGGACACCGGCCGGCCGAGCAACCCGCTCGGTCTGCCCGCCGACGAGTACGAGGTCGCATTGATCATGTGCGACAAGCTCTTCTACCCGGATGGCCGGCTCCGCTACGGCAACACGCCGACCGTCGCACCCGGCCACTGGACCGGTGGAATGGTCGGGGACACGATGGTCGTCAACGGCACCGTATGGCCGCGTATGGCGGTCGACCGTGGGCTCTACCGATTCCGCATCGTGAGCGCGAGTCAACTGAACGACTACCGGCTGGCACTGTCGGACGGATCACCCTTCTGGGTGATCGGCAGCGACGGCGGACTGCTGGACGCACCCGTTCTCGTTCGCGCGCTGGACATCTCGGCCGCCGAACGGTACGACATCCTGATCGACTTCGGCGATCGGCAGGCCGGTGAGACGGTGCAGTTGATCAACACGATGCAGATCTCCTGGGTGGGACAAGTCAACGGCGCCACAATGACTCGTCCGGTCATGCGGTTCGACGTCGGATCGGGGCGCGCTGCGGTCCGGTCGGTCCCCACCCGCCTGCGCGGCGCCCGTCGCGGTCCGTCGTCGTTACCGCCAGTACGGGTCGACCCCGCGCTACCGGCCCGGGTCGCCACGCTCAACGTCACCCTGAACCCGCAGAACCTCTCCTGGGCCGGTGTGCTGGCGATGAACCTCAACAACCTCCCGTTCGACACGGAGGATTTCGAGCACCCGCGGCAGGGCACGATCGAATGCTGGGATCTGGTCAACGCCGACGCGATCATGCAACCGCACTCGGTCCATCTGCACCTGGTCCGATTCCGCGTCGTCGGCCGCTGGGATTTCGACAAGGTCCGATACCTCGCCGAGAACCCGCCACCGGTGTTCGGGATCCGGTGGACGCCACCGGTGAACCCGTATCTCACGAGCGGCCGGTTGGCGCCGGCGCCATACGAGCGGGGATGGAAGGACACCGTCCGCTGTCCACCCAATCAGGTGACCCGGATTCTGGTGCGCTGGCCGACCGCGGACGAACTCGGCTTCGATCCGGACACCGTCTTCCATGGTGTGAATGGCGAACGCCTGCAAGGGTATGTCTGGCACTGCCATCTCACCGACCACGAGGACAACGAGATGATGCAGCGACTGCGGGTGGTCGCCGGTCCTCCGAAGGGGCCGACTCGGCTACCGTGATCGCATGGGCAACGATTGGCGCGAAGCCGAGGTCGAGAACGTACGGTCGCTGATCACCGGCGCCGACCCGGATATCGTCGAAGAGATCAAGTGGCGTAAGGCGTCCAACCCCGACGGTGTGCCCACCTTCTCCGCCGACGGCCTGGTCTGCACACTCGAGACCTACAAGGACAAGATCAAGGTGACCTTCGCCAAGGGCGCGTCGCTACCGGACCCGACGAACCTGTTCAACGCCAGCCTCGGGGCCGGCGTGCGGCGTGCGATCGACGTCAAGGAGGACGACACCCTGGACGCCGACGCGTTCGTGGCTCTGGTGCAGGCTGCGGTCGCGCTCAATCGGGGATAGGTCAGCGGGGGCGAACCGTCACAGGTCGCTCTGCCACTGACACAGGGAGTCGGATTCGGTGGGCCGCCGTGCGCGACGTTTGGCACCATGGGCACATGGACCGTTCGGCCGTCATCGCCGCCGAGGCACAGCGTTTCGCCGACGTGCTCGCGACCACCGACCCGCAACGTCGGTGCCCCACGTGTCCCGACTGGACCGCCGCGGATCTGCTGTGGCATCTGACCAGCGTGCATTTCTTCTGGGCCGAGATCCTCGGGCGGCATCTACTCGGCGCCGACGGCTTGCCCGCGGTCGAGGCGGCCAAGCCAGAGCGGCCCCGCGAGATCGCCGACATGCTCGACCTGCGGGCTCGCGCCACCGACGCCTTGCTCGAGCAGCTCGCGCGCCGCGGTGACGACGAACCGTGCTGGTCGTGGTGGCCCGCCGATCAGACGGTGGGCTTCACCCGGAGGATGCAGACCTACGAGGCGACGATGCACCGGATCGACGCCGAACTGACGGCCGAGGTGCCTCCCTCCCCGATACCCGGCGACGTCGCCGCGGGCGCGGTCGACCACGCCGTCGACATCATGTGGGGATGGCTGCCCGACGGGACCGAGTACCGTGCGGCCGGGGTCGTCGAGTTCCGCGCCGACGATATCGGGCAGTCGTGGCTCGTCGAGGTGGGAGGTTGCACCGGTCAAGCACGACAAGACGATTCGTTGATCAGCTATCCGCGGGCAACCCGGTCGGTCGGCGGTGTCGCGGCCGCGTCCGTCGCCGCGCCGGTGACGGATCTCGCGCTGTGGGCCTGGACTCGGGGCGGGTCGGTGGAGATGACCGGGGACCCGGTGGTGCTTGCGGCGCTCGATGCGGTGGTGTCGAAAGGAATGGTGTAGCCGCTGGGGTCACAGCCGCGGCGCCCGGCCGCGGGCCACGTCGACGAGCGATCCGACGCGGACGTCGCGGGCCTTGCGTTTCTCGGCGATGGCCCGGTTTCCCGCCGGAACCAGCAGATGCAACCCCTTGGGGTGGCTGCGGAAGCGCAGCGGTGTCGTCATCTCCAGGGCCTCGCCGTCGATTCCGGCGAAGGCCTTGCCGGACCGGGATCTGATCTCGAAGGTCTCCCCGTTGAACTCATGCCAGAAGGGGCTTGATTTGCGCAGCCCGACCGCCGACCGTGCCATGAGGCCGATGGCCTCGGCGGCCGTCGACGTGGACACGGCGACGACCCCCAGTGTGCCGGTGTCCATGCGTCGGCGGGTCGCCGCATCCAGCGATGCGGTGCCCGCATACGGGTTGTTGGACACCAAGATCATGTACGCGCCCTTGACCTCGGTGCCGGTCGGTGTCGTGAACTGGAGGTCGAACGGTTTGGCATCACGGCCGAGGAGCTTGGGCAGCATCATCGCCGCCGTCTGAACCTTTCCCGCTCGGTAGGACTCCTCCTGCACGATCGTGGCGTAGATGCCCAGCGACACATTGTTGACGAACAGCCGGTCGTTGACCGTCGCATAGTCGACGTGCCGAGCAACGGCGTCGCGGAAGGCGAGCAGGTTCTGTCGGGGGTCCTCGCGATCGAGACCGAGATCGAGTGCGAAATGGTTCCGGGTCCCGGCACTCACGCACACGAACGGTAGATCGTGTTCGACGGCCACGGCCGCGACGAGCGCTTGTGACCCGTCACCGCCGGCCATTCCGAGGCAGTCCGCACCCCGGGCCACGGCGTCCCGAGCGAGCTGTTCGAGGTCGTCGCCGGGGCCGAGCATCACCGTCTCGACGCCCAGTTCGGCTGCTGCCGAACGTAACCCGAACCTCTCGACCTTGCCGCCGCCGGACTTGGGGTTGCAGATCAGCACCGGCTTGGTCGGCCGCGTCGAGATCCGCTTGCGGTCGAGCGCGTGAAGATCGGACACCAGTGCGAAGCGCGCGCAGGCGGTGGAGACGCCGAGCACCACGACCAGAAGGAGGATGGTGACAACCGCGCCGGAGGTAGTGGTGAGCGCGCGGACGGCGGTCGCCGTGATGATCGCCAATCCGACGACGATCGCGCCGATCCCGGCGACCCGACGGAGGGCCTGCTCGGTGATCGTCCACCACGCACCCGCGATCACGATGGCCAGTCCCACGATGCCGACCAATACATGGACGGCGCTGTTGACCAGGATGTAGACCACGATCACCGTCAGCAGCACGATGCCGGCCAATGCGAGGATCGCGCTGACCCGCCGAACCGTACTCGGCGTCTGCGCAGGGTCCGTCACGCGAGTTAGGGTACACGGCGGATCCGACGGTCCCCCGACAACGACACCCCAACAACGACACCCGGCGGTGCCGAGCTGTTCCGGTGGACACCCCACCCCACCGCGGTCATGGTGAAAGGACCAGTTCGCACAACCCAGGAGAACTCGATGACCGTGCCCATCATGCCCAAGTCCGATGCCGCCGAGCTGATCATCGCGGCGCGTATCCGACAGGGACTGTCCTGGTCCGACATCGCCGAACGCATCGATGCGCCTCTGGTGTGGACGGTGGCCGCGCTCCTCGGCCAGCACCCGGTGCCCGCAGACAAGGCGATGACCGTCTGCGAACTCCTGGGTCTGGGCGATGGGGTGATCGAATCACTTGTGCGGCAACCCACCCGCGTGGCCGACGAGGCCGCGGCCACCGATCCGACCATCTACCGCTTCCACGAGGCACTGGCCGTGTACGGGCCGGCGCTCAAGGAACTGATCCATGAGGAATTCGGTGACGGCATCATGAGCGCCATCAACTTCAAGATCGATTTCGCCCGCCGCGCGGATCCCGAGGGCGATCGGGTGGTGGTCACGTTCGACGGGAAGTTCCTCGACTACCGGTGGTAGCGGGTCAGATTATGGCTTCCCGACGCTGTCGGAGGGAGTCGATAGACTGAGGGATTTGGGGCGTCCGTGTCGGTGAATATGGTTGTGCTGCAACATAATAGGGAGTGTAAGAGACTTGACTCGAATGTGTGTTCGAGTATAATGGGGGCATGCCAGACACAACATCCCTGCTCTCTGCCGCCCGCGACCTCACCATCACCGACCTGACCTCCGGTCGCGACGCGTTTGATACGACGACAGGCCTGATCTGCGTGTCCAACACCGTCTCCCACCGCCTGGCGGTGGCGATCGCGGAGATGGACCGGTTGGGCGTGGCCGCCGCCACCGGCGGCAAAACCCGGAAACTGTTGATCACCATGGGG